>DRKQ01000105.1 GCA_011051685.1 Gammaproteobacteria bacterium | reverse complement strand
TGCCGCCATGAGGACGGAAAAACCTACCAGCGTCGCGTTGAGATATTCAAGGGCCTCAAGACTGCTGTAGCCCCCGGTGTACGAGGCCGGCAGGGTGGTCAGGTAGATCAGCAAAAAAACCACGAAGCTGAATGCGGTGATAAGCCGGTAAGCCCGTGAGTCCAACACCGTCTTAAGGGCAGCCAGGATCATCTTCATTTGCTCGCACTGTTGGCAAAGTTCACGATCTTGTTCATGGTGAGATTGGGTGCCGTGTCCACTACCTGGATCTGTCCCAGTTCGTCGATGAGAAAATAGATGTCGGGAAACCTGGTGGGGTTGAGTTGCCGGTACATCTCTGTACTGGACTCGCCCAGCACCCAGTTATTACTCGTCAAGGTATAGGGCCCAAACTTTTTCATGAAGTTCGTCATGTCCGGGCCGGGATAACCACCGTTGTTGTGATTGCGGATGGAGAGAATCAGCAGTCCCTGTTTTTCCAGGGCCGCCTGTTGCTTCTCCAGGGCCTTCACCCCCGCCACGCAGGTGTGACACCAAGTGGAAAACATCCACAGCAGCACCTTGTGGCCCCGGTATTCCTTGAGACTGTGGGTCTTGCCCTGGGACTGAAAGCTGACATCCGGCGCGGCATAGGGCAAGGACCTGGTGGTCAGGGTCAGTGCCATCACACCGTTGCTGACGAGCAACAGTGCGAGCAGGAAACCGATCCTGTATCTCAGCCGGCGCAGCATGACAGCTGCTTGACGTCTTTGTTGAAGGTCTGTGCGGTCAATTTGAGGCCTTCCACCATGGTCAGATAGGGGAACAATTGGTCCGCCAGCTCCTGGATGCTCATGCGGTTGCGCATGGCCAGGGCGGCGGTCTGGATGATCTCGCCCCCCTCCGTCGCCAGCACCTGGCAGCCCACGATGCGGCCCGTGCCCTGCTCGGCCACCAGCTTGATGAAGCCACGGGTGTCCATATTGGCCAGGGCCCGCGGCACGTTTTCCAGATCCAGGGTGCGGCTGTCCACCGCCAGGCCCTGGGCCTCGGCCTGTTGCACACTGAGGCCGACGGTGGCCACCTGGGGTTCGGTGAACACCACGGCGGGCAGCACGGACAGGTCCAGGGCCACGTCGTCGCCGGTCATGTTGCGTGCGGCGCGGGTGCCGGCCGCTGCAGCCACATAGACAAACTGCGGCTGGTTGGTGCAATCGCCGGCGGCATAGATGTGTTCGACATTGGTGCGCATGTGGTCATCGATCATGATCCCGCCCCGCTTGTCTGTTTGCACGCCCGCCTTTTCCAGTGCCAGTGCCGCGGTATTGGGCTGGCGGCCGGTGGCGACGAGCAATTGATCCCCCATGATCTCCCGGTCGCCCACCGCCAGGGTGAATTGCTGGCCATCATGGCTCACGGCTTCGGGGCTTGAGTGCAATAACACCTGGATGCCCTCCTCTTCGAAGACCTGTTGCAGGCCGGCGCCGATCTCCGGGTCTTCCCGGGACAACAAGGTACTGCGGGCGATCACCGTTACCTCTGCGCCCAGGTGCCGGAAGGCCTGGGCCAGTTCCAGGGCCACCACCGAACCGCCCAACACGATCAGGTGTTTGGGGATTTCCTCGGCTACCAGGGCTTCGGTGGAGGTCCAGAACGGGGTATCTGCCAGACCACGCAGTGGGGGTATTGAGGGGTGGGCACCTACGGCCAGCAGGATGCGGTCCGGCTGCAGGGTGGCCTCGCCGCCATCGACCTGGCTGACCACCAGGGTATGGGCATCCTGGAAGCGGGCCATGCCGCGTAACAGGGTAATGCCCGGATTACTCTCCAGGATGCTCTCGTACTTGGCGTAGCGCAGTTTTTCCACCCACTCCTGCTGCTGGGCCACCATGGCCTTGCGGTCGATGGCTGGGCGATTGAGGGGAATGCCGGCCACGTTGTGATGCCCTTGCAGGTGGGCGATGTGCGCGCCGCGGATGAGAATCTTCGAGGGCACGCAGCCGATGTTCACGCAGGTACCGCCGATTACCTCGCCGCCTTCGATGATGGTGACGCGGGCCCCCGCCTCCACGGCCTTGATGGCCGCGGCAAAGGCCCCGGAACCGGTGCCGACGATGGCGATGTGTAGACCGGCCTCACCACCATCCGGGGTCGAAGCGCCGGTTTCTTCCACCAGGCTGGCGCTGTAGCCCTTGCTGGCAACGGCCGCCAGTAATTGTTCGGTGTCCACGCCCGGCTCCGCCTCCACGTGGGCGAGCCCCTCGGCAAACGACACCGTAGCATGTACACCGGGCAAGGCATTCAGTGCCTCCTCGGCATTGGTGGCGCAATGGTCACAGGTCATGCCGTTGATGCGCAGGGTGAAAGAAGTCATAGGTGAGGTTCCTTGTCAGTTAATTTGGGGATCAGGGCTGCAGGCGCGAGGGATAACCCGCCTGTTCTGTGGCAAAGGTCAGGTCTTCCACATCCGCCTTGCGCGGATCGTAGGTGACCTTCGCCCAACCAACGCCATTACCCTCGTATTTGGCGCTCACCACGGTCACCCCCTCCACCTTGCGCAGGGCCTTTTTTACGGTGATGGGACACATGCTGCAGGTCATCTTGTCCACCGAGAGGGTGATGGTTTTGAGTTCAGAGGCTAGAACCGTGGAGGTTCCCAGCAGGGCCGTGGCTGTCAGAGTAAGCCACAGACTCAACAGAAAAGTCATTTTACGCATTTCACTACTCCTGATATTCTGTTTTACAACAATCAGTTATGGAACATATTTAATTCTGGTTCTTCAACAAGATTGGCTAGTCCAGCAAATAGGCCCCGTACCAGGGGAAACTCATCACCACCAGTACGAAAACGCTGACCAGCCAAAAGATAATTCGCTGCTTGCGCAAGTTGTCAGGCTGGGCGCAGGGTTTGTCCACCGCGCAGGTCTGGGGCACGAGATAGAGCTTGCGAAAGGCCAGGCCCAGAAAAACCAGGGTGATGCCCATGAAGAGCGGGCGATAGGGCTCCATGGCGCTGAGGTTGCCGATCCAGGAGCCGCTGATACCCAGGGTCAACAACACCAGTGGTCCGAGGCAACAGGCCGAGGCCGCCAGGCCGGCGATGACGCTGCCGACCAGCGTGCCTTTTGACAGGCCGGTATTGCTGGCTTTTTCCACCGTGTTGTCCGGCGTGTTGTCCGGAGTGGAGGTGTGTGAAGTGTCCATGGGCGCTCCTGTTGATTTGACCGTACAGGACACATTCTAGACTCCGTACCACACAACAGAGTCAAGCCTTGAGAGGGAATTTTTTGCGGATTTTTTTGAGAGGGAGAGGGAACTGGAGGCTCGGCTATTACATTACGGAATATGGCGCGGCGAGTACCGCAGAGCCTCAGACAATCCGCGGTCGCACCTTGCGATGGGTCAGTTTTTGAAGGAGGAATTCCGTTGTGGCGGCCAACAGTACGAATCCCACCAGCACCTCCACCACCCCGGTGGCGTGCTTGCTGACGTAGGACAGCGCCAGCCCCGCAGCCAGCAGGGTAAAAACCGCCGCCAGCCCTATCAGCAGGCGTGAGGCACCGGTCTCACGAATCAGTTTGAGGTGCCCCAGGTGGGTCACTGCATGTACAAACAAAATCGAGATGGAGCCGATGGCGGCGATCTGGGACAGGTCGAACAACAGGGAAAGCACCACCACCAGGATGCCGCTGATGACCAGCCCTTCCCGGCTGTGGGCGATGGGTACGCCGAAGGCCTGGGGCAGTTCGCCATCCTTGGCCAGTTGATAGGTCACGTTGGTAACTGCGTACAGGTTAGCGTTGATGGACGAGGCCGTGGAGATCACCGCAGCAATGGCCACCACCACAAAGCCAATGTGGCCAAAGATGGGCAATGCTGCCTCGGCCAGGGCATAATCCTTGGCGGCAATCACCTTGTCCGTCGGCAGATTGCCAAAGACGGCAAAGGCTACCGCTACGTACAACACCATGACAAAAAGTATGGATGCGACCATGGCGCGCGGCAGGGTTCTGGCTGGATCCGGCATATCCTCCGCTGTGTTGGTGATGACCCGAAAGCCCTCATAGGCGAAAAAGGTGATGGCCAGGCTGAAAAATACATCCTTCATGGGCGGGTATCTGTCCGGGGACAACAGTTCCGGCTTTAGGTAGACAATTCCAGCGATGGAAAGCCCGCACAATACAGAGAATTTAATGGCTACGATCAGGCGCTCCCACACCGCCACATCCCTTGCCCCCTTCAGGTTGATGGCAACAAACAGGGTGACGATGCCCACAGAAAAGACGTAGTGCCAGTAATGCGAGGCATGGGCGGGTAAAAAGGTAAATGCGTAATTACCAAAGGCCTTGGCGATGAGGCTCAAAGACACCACGGCGGCAAGATACAGCATGATACTCATGGTGCCGGTAAAGAATCCCACCCCATAGGCCTGGGTAAGATACTCCACGATACCGCCAGCCGCCGGAAAACGCGCACCCAGTTTGCCCAGGGAATAGCCACTGAACAGGGCGATCACGCCACCGAGGATAAACGAGAGGTAGACGGCACTGCCCGAAATGGCGCTGGCCTCCCCCAGCAGGGCGAAGATACCCGCCCCCACCATGGCGCCAATACCCATGGAAACCGCCGACCAGAAACCGATGGGCTTGTTTGTGGTGTACATGTGTTTTTCTGCCCAAGAATTACCGGAACGATTAGTTTACGGCAACCGATCCATTGAGAACAGCTTGATCTGAGCGGACGGCTGTTCTCCACGCCCTGGCATGGCAAAGTGTTCCGACTTGAAAATCCCGCCACCTCCCCCATGTAGTGATCACAGATAACCGCCCGAAAAAGGAGGCCACCATGACCATCGAAGTAGAAGGAAAAACCATCCAAACCGACGAAGAGGGTTTCCTGCTCAATCCAGAGGACTGGGATGAATGTGTCGCCGAGGCTATCGCAATGCGGGAAGGGATTGAGCTCACAGACATCCATTGGGCACTGATCAATTATTTCCGCACCTTTTATGAAGATCACATGCGCCACCCCAGCATGCATGAATGGGTGACGACCCTGGGACGTTTTCACGGCAAACCCTACAAGGATGCCAAGAGCTATCGCGATTATCTTTACGCGCTGTTCCCAAAGGGGCCCATTCAAACATTGTGTAAACTGGCGGGGCTGCCCAAGCCGGTGGAAGAGGTTGAAGAGTGATGGTTATCACGCAAAACAGCTAGCGCGTGTATTGGCAGCAGCCCCTTAGAGCCTGTCGGGTTTGGAAATAAGCTTAACCACGGCACGAGCCCTCTTGGGCTGTCTGGCAGCCCATAAAGCCCTTTTCAGCTCAATAGCAGGGCCTCGTTAACCGTTTTGACTCAATGCTGCTTGCGCTATTTCCGAACACTGGCTACTTTATTTTTTCGATAGGCCTCTTCCGATAAGGGTAGTTTTTTAATCGGGTATCGGCACGTGTAAAGGGCTTGGTGAATGTTATTGTCTTATCAACCCAATCATCCCATCTAAAGTTTTCAATAATCTTTGCTTGATAGCTGTCATGAAGCGGGTGACTCAGCACATCGTTGACATGCCTCCACTGGTAGTAGCGTAAAAGATCAACCTGATAGGGTGTTGGATGGCCATTTGAGTTCTTGACCTCCACCTTGAGATCAATGACCTTCTGCATACTGACTTTCGGTATCCATTTTATTTTTTCGGGAAGGACCACGGGCTCTCCCGGAATATTATTGATTCCCTTTTTCCAGGTTGCCAGGACAGCGACTTTGGTGTCTTCGCGATATAAAAGAATTGCATGGTTATAATCCTTGTTTTTGAAATACCCAAGATTCCCGTATTGAAAACGAGCCCCTGTCAGGAATGCGACGGCATCTGACCAGCATGGACCTGTTCCTGAGATGCCTCGCATGAGGCTTCTGTCGATAATGCCATCCGGAAAAAGGATCTCGAAGGCGATTTTCATATTATTTGCCGCATGCGTAGTTCCTTCGCAATCATGGCCGTGCCATTTAATCATGTCCTTTACCGTTACGGCATACGTACGCTGATAATATCGACCCTGAGTCCCCTTGGTTGCGAGAATCTCGAAGACCGGGGCATAGGGTTTGGCAACCATAGGCGCATACCAGGTGGGATCGAGATCTGGCTTAGTTGTACCCGTTTCTATAAATATGCTGACGCCTTGTTTATAGGCGGGCTCTTGTGCCTGTGATGATAAGCTAATGAAAGATAATAAGAACGCTATTAGATAAAGAAAATTCCTGTTCATCTCAATTTATCCTTTTCAGAAAATTGGCCTACGTGATTGTCCGGTTGTTTGCTCCTGCTTACACTAAACGAATTTCTGATTAATAATTGACTAGGGTGTTTTTCATGATCATCACAAAAGCTCACTTGTTTTGTAGCTATCGCCACTTCTGTCCCCTTAACTTCAGATTCTTCATCCCGGCGAAGGCCGGGATCCAGCAACTCATTGACACCACTGGATTATTCGCTGCGCTCACCCTTCGGGCCGCCTGTGGCGTTCAACGCGCTTCGCGCTTATGTTCCGGCCTTCGCTGGAATGACGGGATAAAGAGCAACAATATTCATGTCTCAGACTTCGCCAATCTCTCTGCTCCCCAATGACTTCACCAACCCCATCAAAACAAAATGGAGGTTAGTGGGACAGCAGTGAGCTATCGTTTATTGCTTAGAACTGTAAAGTGGTATGATTAATATCGAATTTATCAAGCAGCACGATTTCAATCTGTCCTCTTAATAATGAAACCTGGCTCAACAACTGATCTTCAACAGTGATATGTCCTTCAAAATGAAGGTCGGATTCGGATACTGGCCATAAATGCATATGGTGTACATCATGAATGCCTGGTTGTTCCCGAATAGTTTTCCTTATCTCATCCAGATTTAATTCTGAGGGTGTTGCCAGCACAAAAATATTCAGTGTGTGCCAGAGTATTTGTATACTTCGTTAAACCAATTTTGAGACCCTTAATAAGTGGTATGTGTTTTCGGGTTTTGTGAACGAGACTACTATAGCAAAGCATCAAAAGCCCTGCCTTCACCGGTTTCTTCATGTAATACGCCATCACGTATACGATAAAGGCGCTTGAATACGGGAATAATATTTTCGTCGTGAGTTACGACGATGATGGCAGTCTTTAATTTTTCTGCCATCTCATGCAGTAGTTGCATGACGGACATTGCCCGGTGACTGTCCAACGGCGCAGTCGGTTCATCGGCCAGAATAATGGGTGGCCGGTTTGCCAACGCACGGGCAATGGCAACACGTTGTTGTTCGCCGCCAGACAGTTCTTCAATGCGCGCGCTTCCTCGTTCAGTAATATCCAGAATGTCGAGTAACTCAGCGGCTCGGCTGTAGGCCTGTTTATTCGTCTGCCCCTGTAGCATGGGCAAAATTGCAATATTCTCGGTGGCATCCATAAAGGGAATCAGGTATGGCCGTTGAAAAATAAAACCAATACGGTCACGTCGCAATGCGCGCCGGTCACTGTACTGCCAACCATTTTCAAAAAGCACATCTCCGCCTAAAGTAATGCGCCCACCACTGGGATCAATAATGGCACCGAGGCATTGCAGCAAGGTGGTCTTACCCGAACCGCTGGGTCCGAGCAAACCCACGACCTCGCCAGGCTGAACACTCATCGAGGCATTTTTTAATGCCTGTACCGCAGAGCTACCGCTGCCATAGGTTTTACTCAGATTTTCCACCCGTATGGCCGGTTTCATCGTGTCTTCGCTGATGTGTGTCTTTGTCATGTGATCAGCCACCAATAGCCGAGCCGGGCGGAATGCGTAATGCAGCGCGAATACCGGCGATGCTGGCCAGCACGCAAATGATCATGGTAATCAGCAATGCGCGCAGGGTATCGTCCGGCAGCAATACGATGTGCTTGGGAAATAAGGGCGCCCAGTAAGTTACGGCCAGTTTACCGGTGAGAAAGCCAACCAGACCAAGTCCAATGGCCTCCAGTAAAATCATCCGTGAGATCAGTCCGTTGCGGGTACCGATGAGTTTCAACACCGCAATCTCCTTGAGCTTGGTTTGGGTCATGGAATAAATCGTCAGCGCAACGATGGCAGCGCTGACAATGGTCAAAATCACCAGAAACAGGCCAATCTGTTTTGAGGCCATGGCAATCAACTGGCCGATAAGAATATCTTCCATCTCATCTTTTGGATAAGCTGTGAGGCGCAACCATTTTTCAATATCGTCTGCAACGCGCCTGGGATTGGCACCGGGGAGTAACTGAATCAGCACGGTATTGACACGGTGGTTGGAAAACAATTGCTGCTCTACTGCATCCAGCAGCGCAGGGTTACCGGGCGGATTGAGTTGGGGATTTTCTTTCAGTTGAACGCGATCACGAAACAACGCATCGTTATCCTTGAGAAACTGAATTTCCTGCGCGTCCTTTAAGGGTAAAAAAAGTATCGGATCACCAGAGGGGGAACGCATGCCCCGGGTCAGGCCGACCACTTCATAGTCGTGACGATGAATAGGGATGCGGTCTCCAATCTTAAACCCGCTACGCTCATCGGCAACCAGCTCATAGTGAGAACGCATTACGGGTCGGCCGGCGATCAAGTGCAGTGGGTTTTGTTGAGTATCAATACCTTCCAGCATCACCCGTACGCTATGTGAACCACGGCCCACCTCCAGCGTGAGATAGGCAACATTAGTCGCCTGTCTGATACCCTCGATTGCAAGGATACCGCGGTAGATATTATCGGGCAGCGATGAGGGTTCGGCAAACGGTCCTAAGGTGTTTTGTTGCACCACCCAGATATCCGCATCGGCAGAACGCAACAATGCCTTACCATCATCCACCATACCGCGAAAAACACCCGCCATGGTGAGGGTGACGCCAATGAGCAGCCCCAGCCCGATACCGGTTAAAAGGTATCGGCCAAAACTGTTGGATACATCCCGGTAGGCGAGACTAATCATGGGTTTTCAATATTAAGACTCTGACCTTCGTTTAATGGCTTGGCCGTGTAGCTGACAACAATATCGTTTGAATCAATTCCTGAAAGAATCTGAACCTTGCCGTCCAGCGTTCGGGTACCCGTTTCAACCGGTACAAAATGGGCCTTGTTGTCGCGAACTGACCAGACACCTGTTTCTCGTTGGAAATTTTGTATCGCGGCGGCCGGCAGCCACTGTGTCTGTCTAACTACGGGTAGTTTAATCGTGACATTGGCCAACATGCCGATGGCCACGCCCTCGGGAATTTTATTAAAAGCCACATCCACCCAGCGTTCTTCGGTGAGACTATCGGCGATGAGTTCAATGCGTGCAACCTGCCCTTCAAGGGCTTTATCAGCCTGGTCGCGTAAAAAGATATCTGCAGGCAGGCCTGTGGTGATATGGGTACTGTTGCGCTGTTCAATACGTGTTCGCACCCAGAGTGTTTCCATATCAACAATTCGCAAGATTGGCGTGCCACTGACGACGAGTGAGCCAGGTTCAACTTCTCTTGAAGTGACCACCCCTGACGCTGGACTGACCAGCCGCAGGTCATCCACCTGCGCCTTTACTGCCTTTAAATCGGACTGCATTCGTTGCAGGTCATGACGCACCCCTTCCAGGTCGGCTTCAGCAACACGCACCTGATCAGCTGCAGCCACGGCATCAGTTGTTTTGGCTTCAGCTGCTTCATGGCTGACCTGTTTTTTCTTCACCAGATCGCGGTAACGTTCGGCCTCGTGCTTTGCCTGTGTATAGCGGCTTTTTGCTTCATCTAATCGGGCCTGTGCAGATTCAACCAAATGCTCGTATTTTTCAACATTCAACTGAGCACTTTGCAAGCGATCCATTAGATCCACAGGATCCATCTGTCCGAGCAACTGCCCTGCTACAACATTATCGCCATGATCAACGAGCAATTGCTGTAGTTTTCCGGTACGAGTTGGGCCAATGGTGTAGCTGCGGCGTGCTTCCACCGTTCCAACACCAAACATTGCTGGCTCAAGATCACCTAGCTTCAACGTCACAACTTGTACATTAAGCGGCGCAAGCGGGCCTTTAAGCGCGATGAGTACAATTACACTGATGACAACAAGTCCAAGGAGTACCGAATAGAGTTTTCTATGATTTAGTTTATTCATATTGGTTTTCCTTGCGTTTGAGATGGTATCCGTTCAGTCTGCTGAAACTCAATCCCAAGGGTTTTAAGCAGTGAAATAATATTTTCATCAATTTCGGATGGACCCATAAGGATAGTATCGACATGGTGAGAAATTAGCCAGGCCACCAGATGAAAGGCCTTTCCTTTTGGCATGTTTTTGGCAGGGTTAGCAATTAAGGTGTCGGTTATAACAGCACCATCTGGCTGCGCTGTCTTTATAACTTGAAGCCATGCTGTCGCCCCAAAACGTTTGCTGAGAGTTTCTTTATCCGTATCCAGTAATTTCACTATTGTCTGATAAGGCGGATGATCCGGCTCATAGTGAATAGTGACCGATTCCAGGTTATCAATTTCTCTGTGAAGCTCTTCAACAATCTGATCAATTTGATGGTGTGCTTTAACAATGTTTTTTTCAGCGATACTTAATTCAATATCTGCAAAATAAACACTACCCGATTTGCGAACTGTCAAGTGCTTTACTTGTGTAATGCCCGGCTCAGCCATAATCAGCTTATAGACTTTTCTTGTCAGGCTTGCGTCAGCAGCATCGAGCAGTGACAAAAATGCCCCTTTTAGAACCTTGTAGGCTCCCTGGAATATCATCAGAACAATGATAGCAACGGCAGTCTCTTGCGCGTAAGGTATACTGTAATGATGGGCGGCCAGACCGGAAATGACAATTAATCCTGCTCCAATGTCACCGAGCCAATTGATTGCATCCGCCCTCACTCCAGGAGATCCCAGGCGTTTGGCTGCTCGAAGCTCCAGGGAGTAAAATACAACCTGAACCAGTAGAATAACGACAATAAAGCCGATTGTTATCCAGATGTCATCCGGTGTAAGAATGCCTTCCTCAAGGAAGACAGATTGGATGATTTCATAGCCTGCAAGCAAAATCCCGAGGCCACCGAGTAATGCCGCCATATCTTCAAGTTTATGCAGACCATAGGGAAAGCGGTCGGACTTGTGCGCCGCAAAATGCAGGGCCAGGAGGATCAGCAATGCCCCAAATACATCGGAAATGGAATGGATGCCATCTGCCGTAACCAGGGTGGATTCCATTACGATCCCCCAACCAAGCTTTGCTGCCGCGAGAACGGCATTCAGCAGTGTTGAGGCAAGCAGCCATCGTTGTTTTTCATCCGATTGTTTGATGTAGCTCAGCATCAGGATGCATGAAGCAGAAAGGAGATATTCAACGTATGCACCACGTACTGCCTCGCAAGGCACAATGGCCATAGTTTTGAGATAGAGTTCCGCATTTTATAGTACTCGTCTCAAAGTACCGCTGAGTACCGTACCCGGCGCTACCGTATTGTACACGGTACCGTATTTCTTGATGTTTTCATGCATTAGCGCTAGTTTTCGATCATTTTCGTCAGTATCAACATTGATTACATAGTCGATACTTGACATTTTCGGCGGCGAGTCCTGCCTATCACCATGTACGTTCACCGTCACTCCGTGAAAATGAAAATCAATTATCGGCGCGATACGCTCGATGTTTTTAAGGATGCAGGCTGCAACAGCGGCCAGTAATAATTCCGCCGGGTTCAGGGCATCCGCGCGACCCTTGAGGTCGGTATCAATGATGAGTTCTGCCTGTTTGCAGCGCACCACACTGCCATGTGCATCGGTACGAGTGGCGGTAATTTCATATTCAAGCATCCTGCCCTCCTGTTTCCCGCTGTTTTTTATTTTAGATCACTGCTGTCCCGTTAACTTTATATCCGTCATTCCGGGGAAGGCCGGAATCTAGGATGTCGTTAAAACCTCTGGATTATTCGCTGCGCTCACCCTTCGTGCCGCCCGTGGCGTTCAACGCGCCTCGCGCTTATGTTCCGCGCCTTCGCCGTAATAACGGTAGAGGTTACTGACTATTCATGTCTCAAATTTTCAAATCATGCTGCAGCTCATGAAATACAAACTATTATGCCCACTAATACGAATATTAACGGGACAGCAGTGATTTTAGATGACTATTTTTGATGACTGGCGCTCCAGTCCTTGAAGAATTGTTCAATATCCTCGGTGCGTTGCAGGCCCTCAAACAGAGGATCATTCGCTATCTTTACCTGCGCTGGCTTACCCCTGCTACCATGTTCTTCGATAATCACATCAAGGTGCAGCGCACGTGCCGCACAGCGCACACGTCTGAAAAGTCGCAGGGCATCTTCACCATCGGCAATAATGGTGACAGTAATGGGCTCGGGGTGACGGTTTGACATCACTTGGACATCCAGCTTTCGACCGTGCTGCGATCCGGCACACCGCCGGCGTGAACAACAACGCCATCGATGACCACCCCGGGCGTCGACATCACACCATAGCCCATGATGGCGCTAATGTCTTCGACCTTTTCCAGATCAACCTCAACACCTTTGGCCTTGGCGGTGTCTTCGATCAAGGCCATGGTGCGTTTGCAATTGGCGCAGCCAGTGCCGAGCACTTTGATGGTTTTCATTTCATTACTCCTTAAAAATTGCTTTACAATAGGACTCCCCCCCCTGGCGAGTTGTGGTACACCGGCATGCCGCAAGCGGGTCAGTTGGCACTGCCCCATATCCGGATGACTTGCCGCAATAACCGAGGCCAGTAAAACCATGGCCACGACTGATGAATGCAGTTGTGGTATTTCATGCATAACAGATATCTCTTTATTTTTCGCCATTGTGAAGCTTTCTGCGTGTCGTCTTTGCGGGCTGTGTTACTTTTTTCTTGCAAGTGCATCGACGAGTCCCTTAGCCTCATCACCACGCAGGTTTTCCGCCAGGCCAATCAAACCATCCGTCAGGTATTTCGCTTTAATGCCATGGGCGCGTAAATAGACCATGGCGATGGCGGCACGATCCTTGTGTGGACAAGCAGTGACCACGATCTTACTTTTGTCAACCGCGCTCAGCCGTGCGGGCAATTCGTTGAGAGGAATACTTATCGAAGGATTGACCCTCCAGGTAGCGTTCTCCTCTTTAAAACGGATGTCGATCAGCTGGGCCTTGCCCGATTTTAACAGCGGGATAAGCGTCTTACTGTCAATCTTCATATCTTTGCGTGCAGCGTAATCAAACGTTGCAATGAACTTTTCCAGGCCTCGATCCGCGCCATACAGCGGTGCTGCGCCGAACAGTATCAGGGGCGTGATTAAAAATGCGTTGATGTGTTTCATGTCTCTCTCCTTGGACAGTTAACGTGTAAATAAATTAATGCCCCAACCCACCAGAGTAAAGGCCACGGCGAGCACAGCCGCATAGATGGCCAGTGCCGGCCAGCGAATAACCTTGCGTAAAATCAGCATCTCCGGCAAGGAAAGCGCGGCGATACTCATCAAGAAGGCCAGCGTGGTGCCCAGTGCAACACCCTTGCCAAGCATGGCCTCGGCAATCGGGATAACACCGGTGGCATTGGAATACAATGGCACACCAAGGGCTACGGCACTGGGCACGACAAACCAGTTTTCCGTACCACCGAGATGTTTCACTACCCAGGCCTCTGGGACAAAACCATGAAACAGCGCGCCCACGGCAACACCAATCAACACCCACTTCCAGATACGCCCGACAATTTCTTTGACTTCACCCAAGGCAAACTGGTGACGACCTGATAAAGAGGTATCCACTTCTATTTGCGCAGTTTCGCCCATCTGGATATTCCACACATAATCTTCTACCCAGCGTTCCGGTTTGAACCATTCCATCACCACCCCACCCAAGTAGGCAACAAACAGCCCTGCCGCTACATACAGTGCGGCAGGTTTCCAACCAAGAATGCCAGCGAGAACCACAACGGCCACTTCATTGACCATGGGACTGGCGATAAGGAAGGAGAGCGTCACACCCAATGGAATCCCGGCTTCGACAAAACCAATAAACAATGGCACCGACGAACAGGAGCAAAACGGCGTCACTGCCCCCAGCGTTATTGCTGAAATGCGGGCCAACCACTTGGGCTTGCCCCGTACATACTCACGCACCTTCTCCGCAGAAAAAATGGCGCGCAAAAGCCCCATGACGTAAATGATGGCGACCAGCAAAACAAAAATCTTTGTTGTATCCATCACAAAGAAATGCAATGCGGTGCCGGTGTGGCTGTTGGCATCCAGCCCCAGCCATTGGTAGGCGATCAGGTTGGCGAAGCTGTCAAACATATTCCAGATCAAAACCCACGTTAGATTTTTTTGGGATGTTCCAAGTACAAATAGTCAACACTTTCATCGGGCATTTGTTAATGAAATAAAACTAATGTCCAGAATGTAAATGTGTGTCTGCAGGGCAGCATTGCTCATGTGGCATGACACCCGGAGCACTTTCGTACCAATCACGTGTACGAATCACCACATGTACTGCCAGTAGCATTACCGGCACCTCGATGAGTACCCCCACCACGGTGGCCAGAGCCGCACCGGATTGAAAACCAAACAAGGCAATGGCCGTTGCCACGGCTAATTCAAAAAAGTTACTGGCGCCAATCAGCGCCGAAGGTCCGGCAACACAATGAGGTGAGCGCACCAGTCTATTCAGCCAGTAAGCCAGGCCGGCATTGAACAGAACCTGAATAAGAATGGGCACGGATAACAGTAGGATGATCAGTGGTTGGGCGATGATTTTTTCACCCTGAAAGCCAAACAACAGCACCAGGGTGGTCAGCAACGCGATCAATGAAAACGGCTGTACGCGCTTGATGGTCTTTTCTAACTTCAGGTAACCATGCTCGCGGTTCAACAAGCGCCTGCGCCAGATTGTTGCGATCACCAGAGGCACAACGATGTACAGCAATACCGACAACACCAGCGTGTCCCATGGTACGGTAATGGCTGACAGGCCCAGCAGCAGGCCAACAACAGGCGCGAAGGCGAATACCATGATCACGTCATTGAGCGCCACCTGCGAAAGAGTAAAATGCGGCTCTCCGCGCATCAGGTGGCTCCACACGAAGACCATTGCGGTACAGGGTGCGGCGGCCAGCAGGATCAGTCCGGCGATGTAGGAATCGATTTGTTCCGCGGGCAGATATTCACGGAACAACACACCAATGAATAACCAGCCCAGCAGGGCCATGGAAAAGGGCTTGATGCCCCAATTGACCAATAGGGTTACAGCCACCCCGCGCCAGTGTTGTGTCACGCCTTTCAGGGCGCGCAGGTCGATCTTCAGCAGCATGGGGATGATCATCAGCCATACCAGCACTGCTACCGGCAGGTTGATATGCGCCACTTCCATACGTCCCACTGCCTGGAACAGGCCGGGAATAAAATGGCCCAGGCCGATGCCCACCACGATGCACAGTGTCACCCACAGGGTGAGGTAGCGCTCGAACAGGCCCATTTCACCGCTCTCCTTGCTCATTTGCCTGCGCCCTCTTCTTCCTGCAAACGGCGCAACAAGTCTGCCACGCGGTGCTTGATGTCGTCCCGGCTGGCGCGGAATACGGCCATGATTTCCTCTTCTGTTCCCGTCGCCTTGGCCGGGTCATCCAGCGGCCAGTGTTCCTTGCGGATGTGGGCCGGCACCGCCGGGCAGTTTTCGTCGGCATGGCCGCAGACGGTGACCAGGTAGTCAGCCGAGTTCAACATGTCGTCGGTGAGCCTGCTGGATTCCTGGGCGGAGATGTCCACTCCCGCTTCTTGCATTACCGCAATGGCGCGTGGGTTCTTGCCATGGGCCTCGATACCGGCGGATTGCACGGTCAGCCAGTCAGCGCCCATCTCACTCCCCAAGGTTCGTGCCCAGCCCTCGGCGATCTGTGAGCGGCAGGAATTGCCGGTGCAAAGAAACAATAAATTCATACTCTTACCCTTAGTAGTTAACGTTAAATATTGTTTATGCGCAGCAGGAGGCACTCGGCCGGTTGGCCATTTTGTCCAGGGACAGGCGATCCTCGCCATAGGGACTCACGGAGGCCATCGCCTCGGCGGTGCATGCGACCACTTGCTGAGCCCATTCCGGGAGTTGCGGATTCAGCCGGTAGTAAATCCATTGTCCCTGACGGCGGCCGATCACCACCCCGGCGTCTCTTAGTAAGGCCAAGTGGCGGGAGATCTTGGGCTGGATCATGTCCAGGGCGTGCATCATTTCACAGACGCACAGCTCTCCCTCGGCCTGCATCAATAGCAGGCAGCGCAGGCGGGTATCGTCGGACAGCAGGCGGAAAAACTCTTTGGCTTGAATGTTCATGAACTGAATATATGCCATTTCGTATATATGTCAATCCATATGTTTTAAGTCACAGAAAATAAGTCACAAAAAAGCAGCAGAGCTGACACGGCAGCAGGCAAGCGGCCTATTTCGTGAGTCGTTGCAGGGGATCCTGGTGGTAAAAGCGTTGCAACTGGCCGTAGAGCGCGGGCTGGTCGCGGTGCAGGCAGTCGGGGACCATGAAGAATTCCTCGCTGACCACGGCGAAGAATTCCGCGGGGTTTTCGGCGCCATAGGGGTCGATGCAGGTGCGGTGGTGGCGTTGCACCCTTGCCTGGAGTTGCTCAAAGGCCCGGCTGAAGACCTGGGTCCAGGCTTGCCGGTCCATGTCCTTGTGCAGCGGCGGCATGCCGTTGGCCTTGCCATTGAGCATGTCCAGCTTGTGGGCGAATTCGTGCAGGATTACATTGGAGCCTTGGCCGTGGGGATGGCTGCCGGGTCGGGCGTCGTCCCAAGCGAGGATCACCGGCCCCCTGCCCCAGGCCTCGCCGCCCAGCACGGCGCGCTGTTCGTGTACCAGGCCCAGCTCATCCTGTTCCTCACGCTGCACGACGAAGGAGCCGGGATAGACAATGATCTCCTGCCAGCCCTCGTACCAGTCCAGACCCAGGTTGAGAATCAGCAAACAGGCCTGTGCGGCGATAAGCGCACGTTGTTCGTCATCCACTTCATGCCCACCGGCGCCGGTAATGGTCTTTTCCTGCAGGAACAGACTGGCCAACTCGCGCAGGCGATGCAGTTCCTGGTGGCTGAGGTGGAAATGCGTCAGGGCAGTGACCACCACCTGCTCCCACAGTACCAGTGGAATGCGATGACGCCGGAGTTGGCGTTGGATGCGCCAGCGTTGCAGGCGACGGAGCCAGTTCATGATCATGCCGGTACCGAGCCGTGCTGTGGGATTGGGGATGATCTCTGCATGATGGTCTGAAAATGGGCTCAACACTGCGCGGGGAGACAGCATACCATGGCAGTATTGGCAGTCCGGACTGACATCATTCACCCCACGCCAACCCCAGACTGAATCACCACTGCGTCAGGGGACTCCCGTGTTTGAATTCCGAGGGGAAAAGGAGGATATTTAACCCACTGTGCCCGAAGCCAGACTTTCCATCGGGGTAACCTCAGGTTGCATGGAGACCAAGCGGCGCACAGCAACAAACAATAACAGCAAGGAGGAAAGCACATGAGACTCACGCGTAAATTACTTCCGGCAATGCTGGCCACGGCATTTGTGCCGGGCTTGTTCATGGCCACACCCGGCATGGCGGCCAAGGACGCCGGCCAGGGGCATGATTATCGTACCTTCCACGCCGACGGGACCGTTACCTACGGTAATATCGGGGATTCCTATACGGCGGATCTGGTGATGTACCTGGCGGGAAACCAGTTCATGGTCATGGAGGATCTGATGAATGACTTCCAGAAAAAGAATCCCGACATCAAGACCGTTTACGTGGAGACCATCCCCCCGGGACAAATCTTCAAGAAGCAGATTCTCAAACAAGGCAAGATCAATGGCCAGAAGACCAACCAGACACCGGACATCTTCGCCAGCGTAAAAATCGCCCATCTCAAGAAGCTGGCCAAAAAAGGCATCATGTCCGAGGGCAAGGTTTACGTGCATAACAAACTGGAACTCATGGTGGCCGAGGGCAATCCCAAGCATGTCAAAGGCCCCAAGGACCTGGCCCGTGACGATCTGGTGAAATCACTGCCCAATCCCAAGACCGAAGGCATCTTCAAATTCTATGGTTCGGAAATGCTCAAGGATCTGGGTATCTATGAAAAGGTGACCGGCGGCAAGATCTGCAAGAGCTGCTGGGCGGTACCGGGCAAGACCTGGTTCACCTCCCGCCACCATCGTGAAACCCCCTATCGCATTGAACACGGCGAGGCCGATGTAGGCATCGTGTGGACCACCGAGGTGAAATACGCCAAGTCCCAGGGTCGCAAGATCGATGGTGTCGCCATTCCCGCGCCCTACAACAAGCAGGACAAGGTGGCCTACGCCATCGGCAAGCTGAACAAGGCCAAAAACCAGAAAAACGCGGACCGTTTTCTGGACTACCTGGCCACCGATGATGCCCAGAATATCTATGCCAAGTACGGCTTCATCAAGGCCACCAAGGATGAGTTGACGCTCAGAAAACTCTGAAATGGATGAAAGGAAAATGACAGGCCGGCCTGGTTGACCCGGGTCGGCCTTTTTATTGGCTTGTATTTCACCAGACCCGTCAGCATATACAATAAAACGACAGTGGGATTGTCGTATCGGCATCCACGGATGAACAAAGGAGATCGCCCATGCCCACAACAGCCCCCCTGCAATCCACTATCGACGACATGGTACAACGCGGCCGCGGTGTACTCGCCGCCGACGAAAGCCACCCCACCATCGCCAAACGATTCGATGCCATCGACCTGGAATCCACCGAGGAGAACCGCCGCGCTTGGCGCCAGCTACTGGTGACCACCGAGGGCCTGGGTGACTACATCAGTGGCATCATCCTGTTCGAGGAGACCCTGGGCCAGAAAACCGATGATGGCCGCAGCATCCCCGAGGCCGCCTGGGCGCAGAAGATCGTGCCTGGCATCAAGGTGGACAAAGGCAAGATCCCCCTCGCCCTCTCTCCCGGCGACCTGATCACTCAGGGCCTGGACGGCCTGGCAGACCGCCTCGAAGGCTACAAGGCACAGGGGGCGCGCTTCGCCAAGTGGCGCGAGGTGTACCGCATCGAAGCCGGCGCCCCTACGGCCCACGGCATCGAGGCCAATGCGGAGATGCTGGCCCGCTATGCGGCGGTGTGCCAGTCCGTGGGCATAGTACCCATCGTCGAGCCCGAGGTACTGATGGACGGCGATCACAGCATCCAGCGTCATGCCGAGATCACCGAGGCCGTGCAACATGCCGTATTCCACGCCCTGCACCGCCATCACGTCACCCTTGAGCTGATGATCCTCAAGCCCAACATGGTGTTGCCGGGCAAGGACTGCGCCAAGGCCAGTCCCGAGGAAGTGGCCGAGGCCACTCTGAAGGTGTTGCGCCGCACAGTGCCCGCCGCGGTGCCCAGCATCAATTTTCTCTCCGGCGGCCAGGGCCCCGAAGAAGCCACGCTGAATCTCAATGCCATCAATCAACAAGCGCCCAATGCGCCTTGGCTGTTGAGCATTTCCTACGGCCGCGCCCTGCAACAACCCGCTCTGCACGCCTGGATGGGTAGGGATGAGAATCGCGCCGCCGCGCAGGCCGCCCTGCTCAAACGGGCACGACTCAATCATCTCGCCATGCTGGGTGAATACAACCCGTCCATGGAACAGGAGTGAAAATCATCAGCGGTTCTGCTGGGTGAACCATACGGGTATAGGCTAAGGGATTTCTTACGTGAGGGCTGAAATCCATATTTGATCATCGGTTCGAAAAGACAAAGGAGAATGCAATGATTCATCTGGATCTGAACGAGCAAGAAAAACAAGCCCTGAGTGAGGCGCTGAAAAGCTACCTGTCCGATATGAGTTACGAAATTGCCGACACGGACAGAATGGAATTCCGTGAGGAGCTGAAGGCCAAGCGCGATCTGTTGAAAAAGGTACTGGATGCGGTGGAGAAGGCCCGTGAAACCTGACATCCCCGGATACTGGCTCCTGCCATGTCGGCACTGACCTTCAGTCTCGTTGCCTCATTCACTGCATTGCTTTATGCCCTGTGGTGCGCGCGCTGGGTATTGCGTCAGGATGAAGGTGACGCCGCCTTGCAGGTGCCTTATCTGGCGATTCAGGATGGTGCTAATGCTTTTATTCGCACCCAGTACCTGGCCATTCTCGGCGTGGGTGTGTTGTTGCTGATTATTCTCTGGGTCACGCCCCAATTCGGTTTTCTCACCGCCCTGGGTTTTGCCATTGGCGGCCTGTGTTCCGCCGTCTCGGGCATGGTGGGCATGTGGGTGTCAGTGCGCGCCAATGTCCGCACCACCGCTGCTGCCGCTGCCCAGGGACTACCCCTGGCCTTGAAAATCAGTCTGCGTTCCGGAGCGGTGACGGGCTTTCTGGTGGGCGCCCTGGCACTGGCCAGTGTCGCTGGTTTCTACTTACTGTTAGTCTCGCTCAACAACAGTGGCGCACTGGATCTGCGTCCCCTGGCGGGACTGGGCTTTGGTGCCTCGCTGGTTAGCATTTTCGCCCGTCTTGGCGGCGGCATTTTTACCAAAGCAGCGGATGTGGGCGCCGATCTGGTGGGCAAGGTGGAACAGGGTATTCCCGAGGACGATCCCCGTAACCCGGCCGTAATCGCCGATAACGTGGGCGACAATGTCGGCGACTGCGCAGGCATGGCTGCCGATGTGTTCGAAAGTTACGCCGTAACCCTGGTGGCGGCGATGCTGGTGGCTTCCGTTGCGGGAAGCGAACAAACCACCGGTCAGACCTATCCACTGGTGCTGGGTGGCATTGCCCTGCTCGCAGGAGTGGTGGGAATTCACAGTCTGCGGCTTGGCACCCGGCGCATCATCCTGGTCAGCCTCATACGCACTGTGTTGCTGACCATTATACTCAGCGCCGCGGGTTTCTATCTCGCCGGGCAGTGGTTACTCAATGGTAGTGAGCACTATCCGGCCCTGCCCCTGTTCTTCAGTTCCCTGGTGGGGCTGGGCGTGGGCATGGGCATGGTGGCCACCACCAACTATTACACGGGCACCCATCACCGCCCTGTGCAGGACATCGCCCGGGCTTCCGAATCCGGCCATGCCACCAACATCATTACCGGCCTTTCGGTGGGCATGGAATCAACCCTGGTGCCCACTTTGGTGATCGCTGCCGGAGTAGTGGCCGCCTATGCCCTCGCCGGGGTCTATGGCATTGCCATTGCTACCGTTGCCCTTCTGGCGCTGACGCCCGTGGTAGTGAGTATCGATGCGTACGGCCCTGTCACCGACAATGCCGGCGGTATCGCCGAGATGGCCAACCTGGAGAATGAGGTGCGGGATGTTACCGACGAACTGGATGCTGCGGGCAATTCCACAAAATCCCTGACCAAGGTCTTCGCCATCGGTTCCGCCGGCATGGCCGCACTGGTGCTGTTCGAGGCATTCCGGTTGGAATTTGGTACACGCCTTGAAGGGGTTTCCTTCGCCATCGACAACCCCTTCATCCTCGCCGGCCTGTTCATCGGCGCGTTACTGCCCTTCGTTTTCAGTGGCATCATTTTCAAGGCTGTGGGCAAGGCCGCTGCCACCGTGGTGGATGAGGTGCGTCAGCAATTCAAGGATCATCCCGATATTCTCAGCGGCGAGCGCAAGCCCGATTATGCCCAGGCCGTGGGCATGCTTACCCGAGCCTCCATTCGCGGCATGATCAAGCCTGGCTTGTTGCCGGTGGTGGTACCTCTTCTGGTGGCCTTCGTCTGGACCCCCTTCGGACCAGCCGGTAGTGGCGCTCAATTGATGGGCGGCATTCTCATTGGTGCTGTCACCTCTGGTTTGATTTTGTCATTGATGCTCAGTACCGGCGGCGCAGCCTGGGATAACGCCAAAAAATACATCGAGGCCGGCCACTTCGGCGGTAAGGGATCCCCCGCACACATGGCCGCCATCACCGGAGACACCGTGGGTGACCCCTGCAAAGATACTGCAGGTCCCGCCATCAATCCCATGCGCAAGGTGCTGAGCCTGATGGCACTGTTGTTGGTGCCGTTTTTGTAATATGTCTCAATACCATTCTACTGACTTTCATTTTTATTTGACGCATTTCCAATTGCATTCAGACAATACCAAATTTTGTGGGAACGCCTTTCCAGGCTCGACGTTCACCCTGAAAGACACTGATCCCACACCAGGAAATAACCGTGACGGATAACGGGTTAACGTGGCAGCTGTGGTTACCCCTATGAAATATAAAATCCTGTCCCCCAGCCAGATACTGTCCTGGATAGAGAACGACGCACAGATTATGCGCCTGCGCACCGATCGTGATGTCATTCCGGGCGGTTATACGGCAGCGGCAGTCCCGCTTCTGGTTGACTGGCCGGCCAGCAACCCACACGATGATCTGGGATCGATTGTCCTGCGTCATGTCAACTATGGGGGGAACCCATTTGAGAAATCCACCATATTGCACAGCGTAAGGGTGCCGCTGGATGGACTGGAGAGTGCCGAGCTGACGCTGGTACCATTTGGTGAACTGGGACGCTACGGCCCCCTGCAACATGTACAATTGCGCTTTATTTTTGAAACGTGTAAGCAGCCTGTGCTTCTGGATCTTGCAGGAACAGAAGTCGGTGCCGATCCGAATATTCCGGATCTGGTGTTTGGTTGGGTATCCTGGCAACGCCCGGAAGTGGGTTGGGATCTGCGCAAGGGGATGGACGACGATTCACAGGAATACTGGCTGAGCCTGCGAGCCTTCGCCGGGTCACAGATATTCCTGGAAGATGTATTAAAGAAGCGTGACTGGTTCAGTTACCCCTTACGATTACCAGGAGGTAAACAGGGGCTGGTTGAGTTACTGAAAACCACGCTGACCCTGGGCGATGGTGTGGCACGTGATACTCTGGCAAGGATGCTGGAAAAAGGTGAAAACGACTGGTTAAAGCACCCACCGCCAGATGGCAATGAAGGAGAGAATGTCCTCAGTCAATGGAACGAGCTGCTTGAACGAATTCAGGCTGAGGATTCAAAGGTACTGACGCCGGTCCACCTGCCTCCGAATGAGGATACCTACCAGCCACTGGTCCGCTCCTGCGCCACCATGGCGCGTTATGCCGTGTTGTTGACGGTAAAACGCCTGGTTGCCCGCGGTCACAGTGAAGGTGTGGTGCTGGATAAATTACCCGAGCCCTTACTTGGCAGCGCGGAAGCCTGGATGAAAGCCCTTGCCCATACAGGCCTAAGAGGTATGTTTCTGCGCGCACCGCTTGCAATGCGTTACGTGATGCGGCACCTTGAATCCGTGCCACCGGATTTACCCGCCGAACTTGATGACGCAGGTCTACTGCAACAACGTGAGGGTAAACGTTATCGCATCCATTACAGCCACAAGGGTGAGACACCCTACGGCCCTGCGTTTTTTCTCTAGGGATACAATGTCACTTACCCGTTGGTTGACCGACAGGATCATTCTTAAACCCACACAGCATCCTCTGCCTGTCCGAGAAAAAAAATCATTACTGTTTTCACATGACAATGGTCAATTGGAAGTGTGGGTACACCGTGTCGGCTCAGACCTGCGACAATCACCAAACCTGTATCTGCTGGAGTTTCCTGGAACAGCAAGCCGTGCCGAGGACAGCACTGATTTCATCGAACACTGCTGGTCGCAACCGTGCATCGAAATCTGGACGGTCAATCCTCCCGGCTATGGCAATAGCAGCGGCAGGGCCAGTCTGGCGAAACTGCCGGCGATGGCGGAACGCGCGCTGAAGGAAATCCGCAAGCGCTCCGGAGACATTCCCGTGATTGTCGCCGGTGCTAGTCTTGGGAGTGTGAGCGCACTCTATCTGGCCGCCCATTTCAAGGTTGACGGTGTGATGGTGCAGAATCCACCTGCCCTGCGTGAGGTGATTCTGGCGCAATCCGGATGGTGGCACTTCAAATGGTTAACCAAACGCATAGCGGATGAGCTACCGCCCGAACTGGATAGCCTTGCCAATGCCAGGCAAGCGACGGCGCCCGCTGTTTTTGTCACGGCGCAGCAGGATCGTGTTGTGCTGTCACGTATTCAGCGACAGATCATCGATGCCTATCACGGGCCAGTAAAAGTATTTGCCATGCCGGATGCCGATCACGATACAGCATTAACGGAAACAGATTTCAAGCAACTGCGCCCAATGGCAGACTGGTTATATCACCGCCTTGTTTCAGCAGCCGATTGAATGTGAGTGTGCCACCAATGCAAGACGCAGACCTTGACTTACGGATAACTTCCATGGGGCCGATGCCTGATGTGTTGTCGTACTGGTCGCCCTGCAAGTTCGTGCAGTGCCAATAACACCAGCAGCGCGGCAAAACCATAACGCAACATATATTCCGGTAACCATAGGGCAAGATGAATGCCCGCGGCAGCACCAATCACATCCCCCAAAATAAGCAACGGCACAATGCGCCAGCACACCAGTCCTTCGCGTTGATTCTCCCATACGCTACCAAGGATGGCCGGCAGGCGCGCGGTAAGCGAAGAACCCTGGGCCAGTTGCTGCGGCATGCCCAAACCGATCACAAACAGGGGGGCCAGCACCGGGCCACCACTGACACCCACAATCCCGGCCACCACGCCGGCAATCACCCCAACCAACACCAGCCAGAGATCCGCCCAGCCACTGGCAAAACCGGCGCCAGTGGCTTCGCTACCACGCAGGATCAATGCCGCAGCTCCCAGCAGTAACACCATGCCGAACCAGCGACGCAGGGTCAGCTCCGGCCAGTGCGCCGTCCATCGGGCAGCAAGTGGCGCACAAAGCAACGCGGGAATACCGGTCCACAACAGGGTGTCCCATTGCACGCTGTCGTGCATGCCGTAACCAATGGTCCCGCTAATTGCCGTTATACCGGCGATCACCATGGCCGTACCGCGGGCCTGATGCTGACTCAGGCCGAGCCAATCGGTGAGCATGGGAATCAACAGGCTGCCACCACCGAGGCTGGCCAGGCCCCCGCCGAAACCGGTGAAAAACCCGGCAAAAAAGGTCACGGATACCCTGCCCTGTAGTGAAGTCTGCAGTTTATCCTCTTGCATTCAAATGCCTGACTAGTCTGTCTTTGTGTCGGGTGTCAGAATACGTTTGTCCTGCAATTCAAGACTGGCACCAAAGGTGTAAATATGAGGGGTACCGGTGGGAAACTCGAAATCAACTATCTCCTGCGGAGTCAGCTTTTCAATGAGCATGACCAGGGCGCGCAGGGAATTGCCATGGGCCGAAATGAGCACGGTCTTGCCGGTACACAGTTGAGGTTCAATCTGTTCCTGATAATACGGCAGTACCCTTGCGGCCGTCATCTGCAGGCTTTCGCCATGGGGCGGTGCCACGGCATAGGCGCGGCGCCATTGATGAACCTGCTCGGCACCGAATTCCTCACGTGCCCTATCCTTGTTCAGTCCCTGCAGGTCGCCATAATAACGTTCATTGAGTTTTTCCGAGACGAATATTTTCAGTTCCTCGGCATCACCGGGCGCAGGTGTGAAGTGTTCGTACCATTCACGGCTGGCCTCATGAATCCGCACATATTGCTGGCTGTGGCGATTCTGCTTGAGTATTTCATAGAGAGTATCCTGAGCCCGAAGTAGCGAGGAGGTAAAGGCAACGTCAAGCTGCTCATCGGCCAGCAATTCCCCGGCACGCTCCGCCTCCTGCATACCCCGCCGGCTGAGCGAAACATCCACCCAGCCGGTAAAGCGGTTCTGCAGGTTCCAGATAGATTCCCCATGACGTACCAGGATTAATTGGCTCATTGCTCACCTTTCTTTTTCTGTTGATTCCAGGCCCAAAGCAACATAACCACGAGAACTGTGAACATCAAGACAGAAATGATTTCCAGATTTTTTAGCTTTTTGCTTAACCATACACCGGTAAACCAGTGACCTAGTCCAAGATATACCACGGTCCAAAGCAAACATGCTGGAGGGTCAAACAAGTAAAATTTACAAACCGGCATCTTTGCCGTACCTGCCAAAGGTGGCACCAGGGGATGAACGAACCAGAGAAAACGCCCAATGACAATACCCAGCCCGCCAAATTTTGATAGGTATGTCGACGCACGTTGATGGCGACTCTGAAAACGGGTTTTGTGTAGTTTCTTCTGCAATTCTTCTGAGCCTAAGCGTCCCAACCAGAAACCCAGAGAATCGCCCAATACCGCACCCAGGCTTGCCAATAACATGGTCTCAATAAGTGGTAAATGTTGCGAGGCGGTTAAAACTCCTAAACCGATGGCAATAAAAATGCCTGGCAACAATAAACCCGTGAGCGGCGCTGACTCAAGAAACATCAGCAGGACAACCCCCCATGAACCCCAATCATTGAGCCAGTGCTGGATCTGTGAGAGCGGTATATCAGGCATGGAGGTATCCTGATGATGCGTTGAATTTACAGATCTAACAATCTATTCAAGACGCTCAACAAGTTTTTCGAGCCGTTCGGCCACCAGATCCCAAATGACCATGGGACCGCCTTCCTTGGCCCACTCGGCTGCAGATAGCGCCTTTATATCGAGTAGCTGATTGGCCAGTTTATTACGCTCTTTTTTCAGCTTGCTCAACTCGGCCACGTCCTCTGGATTCGGATTTTCAACATTATCGGCACGTCCGATAAGCTCATCAATGCGCTTCAGGCGGGCATTGTATTCCTGGACATGGGATTCTACCAATTGTTCTTCGGTGGTCATGTTGCTCTCCTTCTTGCTGTCTACGATTGTGGTTTGCCGATCTCTTTCCTGGATACTTTCCAACAGATATTAATCCGTCTCATAATAATTGCCACAGTGTTATTTTCCCAGTGTGGCAGCGCCTTTCCAGGCGCGAATCGCGCCTGGAAAGGCGCTCCTACCTCATTCGATACTAGATAAATAAAGATGGTTTTCATTCAAAACAGGATGTTCTCGATCTTTTTAGCGTAATTTACTGTGTACTTCGTTCAACATCTCCATTTGAATCTGCTGTATTTCCATGAAACGACGCATCTCCTGATGGAGTAACTGGTCGAGCTTTTCATTGATGATGCGCACCTCCATCTCAGACTTCAGATTTACCTGGTAGTCATTTTCCGCACGGATCCGATCACGGTCCTCTTGCCTGTTCTGGCTCATCATAATAATGGGGGCCTGAATCGCTGCCAGCAATGAAAGCATCAGATTCAGAAGAATAAAGGGATAGGGATCGAACGGGCCAGCGATCACCAGTACCGTATTGATCATTATCCATAGCGCGAGAAAGACACCAAACCAGATAATAAATTTCCAGCTACCGCCGAATTCGGCGACCTTATCGGCAATTCGATCCCCAAAGGTCAGGGATTGCTCATATTCCTCATTGATATTTTCTGATAGCAACGCATTATCATGCAGGCTTTGCACAACCTCTTTCTCCAGGTTGTCCAACTCGCCCAAATCCTTTTCCATGAGCCTTTGCACGTACTCTGTCCGGTAGTGATTGAGGCAATCGAAGCAAATATACCCATCATCTTGCCACTCCGGATGATCCTGGAGTACCAGATGACGCACACCACCGCGCACCATTCTTGCCGGCAGTAGTTGCTGTAGTGACTTGCACTGATGACAAACCTGACACTCTGCTATTTGTCCTTTTTCTGAAGTGTGATTGTGTTTATTCATTCTCACCCGCTAGGCATGATTAGTCGCCGCTCAGTAATGTTTGTGGTTTATCCAGTATCTCGCCCAGGGTGTGCAAGAAGCGTGCGGCATCCGCACCGTACACCACACGATGATCACAGCTGAGGGTATATTCGGCAACACCGTCCTGTACCGTCGCAACAGCCAATATGGCCGCAGCGCCTACCGGCACCACGGCATCGAAGTGTACCACCTCGGAAAACATGCCAAGATTGGACAGGTAAAAGGTTGCGCCCCGGTAATCCTCCGGTGTCAGCCGGTGTCTGGGGGTCTTGCCCATTGCCCTATCCTTGAGTAAGCGCCATTCCTCCTGCAAATCATTCAGAGGCTTTTCGGTTACATTTCTCAATACGGGTGTGAGCAGGCCATTGGGCACATCCACGGCAATACCCACATCCACCTGCTGTCGTTGTGCCAGGCCCTGCAAGGTGTAAGCCGCGTTGAAGCGCGGATGTTTCTGGATCGTCAAGGCACAGGCGCGGGCAAGCAGCAGGGTCAGCGAAAAACGCTTGTCTTTCGCCAGGTTTCGTATGGGCCCAAGGGCAAATCGGGCGCTGGTCCTGAAAGTGGGCGTCGCTGCTGCGGCGATCATGTTATTGGCGACGGCCCGCTGCATGGGGGTCATCGCCTGCAGCTCATAGGCAGGCCCGTCATCGAGCCTGGCTTCCGGTCTGCCCAGTGCCGCCGCCAATACCTGTCGTCCATGAATACTGCCATCGGCAGCGGGCGCTAGCTGGGACAGGTCGATACCCAATTCACGGGCCAGGCCACGGGCATAGGGCGAGGCTTTGACATGCGTTGTATTTGAGGATGATGGGCGGGATGAGGACGGTGTGGCCGGCTTCTCCACCGCGACCGCTGTTTCTGGGCTTGCTGCAGACTTGTTCTCCGTTGCCGGTCTCTTTTCGCTGGCTGCCTGTTTTGTCCGGCTTGGCTTTTCGGCTTGTGTTTCTGACACCTCTTCTGGCCGACCCACAAGATAAGCAAGCACGGCACCCACGGGCAGGTCTGTATCTTCGGCAACCAAAGGACCGGCAAGATACCCATCATGAAAGGCCTCCACATCCATGATCGCCTTGTCGGACTCCACCTCAGCAACGGCCTCACCCTTCTTCACGGCATCTCCTGGCTGCTTCAGCCACTGGATGAAATGGCCACTCTCCATGGTGTCGGACAGGCTTGGCATGAGTATGGGTTCCCGCATGACTGAGGCTCCTTCAAAAAACAGCTAATTGGTGTTACACATCACAAAGTGTTTTTGCGGCAGTGGTGATATCGTTCAGCCGTGGAATGCTGGCGGCCTCCAGCCTGGCATTGTAGGCAATGGGCAGCTCCAGGCCCGCCACACGCTGTGGCTGTGCATCCAGCTCAGCGAAACAGCGTTCCGTCAGGCCGGCTATAATCTCGGCGCCGGCGCCGGCAAAGCCACTGTCCTCCTCCACCACCAGCAGGCGATGGGTCTTTTCCAGTGATGCGGCACAGGTGTCCCAGTCGATGGGCCGCAGGCTGCGCAGGTCGATCACCTCGGCCTCGATGCCTCCTTCCGCCAGTTTGCTGGCAGCCTGCAGGGAAAGATCCCGCATGCGCGAATAGGTAACGATAGTCACATCCTGTCCCTCACGGCAGACCTCGGCACGATGCATGGGCGGCGCCTCAAGGGAATCATCCAGTGGTCCCTGAGTAAAATAGAGCAATTCATGCTCCAGCAATATGATGGGTTCGTCGCTGTGAATGGCCTGGGTTAGCTGCCAGTAGGCATCCTGGGGCGTGGCGGGCACGGCAATACGCAGACCCGGGACATTCATCAGAGTTTGTTCCAGACGTTGCGAATGCTGGGCGGCGAGTTGCTTGGCCACGCCACCGGGGACACGCACCACCAGCGGCATGGCAAACTGGCCGCCGGACATGAAGGGTACCTTGGCCGCCATATTGATAAGCGCATCCAGTGCAAGTAACGCAAAATTGATGGTCATGATTTCCACCACCGGACGCAGACCCACCATTGCCGCCCCGACGCCCATACCAGTGAAGCTGCCCTCGGAGATGGGAGTGTCCCGCAGGCGCCATTCGCCATATTTGGCATAGAGTCCTTCGGTAACCCGGTAACTGCCGCCATAGAGACCCACATCCTCACCGAGAACAACAATGGAATCATCCGCTGCCATCTGCTGATCCAGGGCGTGGTTCAGTGCCTGCCAGTAATGGACACTATTATTCATGGCGTAAGCCCTCCCTTGGAGACGTTCTTGGCATCGTCAGTCTTGCCGATGTACAGCAAGCGCTCCGTCAGCCAACCGTTGAACAGAGAAAAAAGTACAATATACAGACTGAATACCACGGTATATGCCAGGCCAAAGTAATGCACCATCACCGGCAGAAAGGGTAACTTGATGGAACGCGCATAGAGAAAGGCGGCCAACAATGCCGGACGCATCCCCTGGGATCGTAGCTCGCCCAACAGGGGATACCAGGCATAGATGGGACCATGTGACAAAACCCCGCCCACAATGGCTACCCACCAACCCTTTATCCCACTCCCTGCACCGGTGACGCCTGCCAGCCTGCTTTGAATGTTCTGAATCAGGTTGAATAGAATCAATAATAAAAACACCAGCAGCAAGGCCGGCAACAGAGTTTTGACCATACCAATAAAGGTACTTACGCCCTTTTGCGCATAATTGATATCCACAATGGCAACCAGCCCGTAAGCAACACACATGGCAATCAGGAACCCCCACCCTGCCCTGGATTTTTTTCCATCCACTGGTGCCAATTTTCTGGGTTTGTCAGACATGCAGCGTCACCACGGTCAACCAGGCCAGGGCAATGCATAACACGAAGCTGATGGCATTGCGTATCAATGAAAAACGCCAGCCCAAGACCATGGCCTCGGCCGGCATGGGGATAATGCCTACCGTTACCCAGGCACCCACAAAGGCGGTAACGGCCATCAGGCCAATCCCCGCCCTTTGCAATTCTCCCGCCAGCAGATAACTGATGATGGGCTGGCCCGCCGCCAGGCTGCCGATCACCGCGGTGATCAGGGAGTCGAGCAGATCCCCTTTGCCCAGAAAGCCCTGATGAATCAGAACAGGAATGGACGGCACAATAAGGCTGGATAACAACAGCACCGCCAACAATACCGGTAGCAGGCGCCAAATGGCCAGGCTACTCTTGCGCAGAGAAGCCTGCAGGTTTTGGGCCGTGATCATATGAGTACTTCCCCATGACGGTTGCAATCCAACGCTGCCTGGGCATCGGCCATGCTGGGCTCCGGGCTCTCGCTGGCAAATTGCACCGCGGCTGCCACCACCTCGGCCACCTCGGCGCGCATGGCTTCGAGCTGCTCGTGACTCATTCGATCCGAACCACACAGCTGCTGTACCAGATTGTCGATATTATCCGAACCCACGGCCGCCAGCTCTTTTGGGGTGGGATAGCCGCAGACCGTTTCGGTAATGGCAATCTTCAGTGGATCCTCGTTGCTTTCAAAGGCCTGCAATTCCACCTTGGGGCGATAACTGCCTGGATCGGCCATGGAATGCCCCCGAAAACGGTAGGTCTCGCACTCGATGAATTGCGGACCGTTACCGGCACGAATCTGCTCCAGGGCATCGGTGGCGGCCTGATGAACCGCAATGACATCCATGCCATCGATCCGGTGCGCCGGAATGCGATAACCGCAGGCGCGCTTGTAGACCTCGGCCACCGCCGAATGGCGATGGATCTCGGTACCAATCTGGTAACGATTGTTTTCACACACGAACAGCACCGGCAATTGCCACAGGGCGGCCATGTTGAGGCTTTCGTGGAAGGTGCCCTGATTCACCGCACCATCACCAAAGAAGCAGATCACCGCCTCGGGCAGGTCGCGCATGGCGATGGCATAGCCGATGCCCGTGGCAACGGGAAAGGTTTCACCGACAATGGCATAGCCACCCATAAAACGGTGCTCACGGTCGAACAAATGCATGGAACCGCCCATGCCACCGCTGCAGCCCGTCTTTTTACCGAACAGTTCCGCCATGACCACCTTGGCGGGAATGCCCCGCACCAGGGCATGTACATGTTCACGGTAGGTGGAAACGATGTAATCCGCCGGCTGTGCCGCATGCAGCACCCCCACCGCCACGGCCTCTTCCCCCGGATAGAGATGCAGGAAACCGGCGATATCACCCTTGGTATAGGATTCCGCCGCCTGCTCCTCGAAGGCCCGGGCCAACAACATGTCGTAGAGCATCTTTTTCAGTACATCGATTTCCATCTCAACTCCCGTGACTGTTTCAGCACTTAGTGCCTTCAG
>DRKQ01000104.1 GCA_011051685.1 Gammaproteobacteria bacterium | reverse complement strand
GGGACGAGTTCGCCGGCTATCTGGTGACCATGATCGCCGCGCCGGCAGGCTGGCTGTGGATCGCCGTCGGCTTCGTCCTGTTCCGCTTCTTTGACATCCTCAAGCCCTGGCCCATCCGCTGGATCGACCGGCAGGTGCATGGCGGTTTCGGCATCATGCTGGATGATCTGCTGGCGGGGGTGTTTGCGGCGCTGGTGTTGCAGGCCATGGCTTGGGGGCTCGGCTAGTCTGGTAGGGTGGGCACGTCTTTTGTGCCCACGCATTATCCCATGCTCTGCAATACCGCGTGGGCACACAAAACGTGCCCACCCTACCTGACTTTACTCCGTGTACCTCTGTGTCCCCTGTGGTGAAAGATTCATTTTGCGGCCCGAGGAACGGCTCCTACCTAGAAATTTCTCGCGATACTGAACGTGCCCCAGTTCATGAAACGGTTGCCCCTGCCGTGCCGGATCTCCGAGGTCTGGCCATGCCAGCTGTAGCTCAGACGGATATTCCCGGCCAGCACATAGTCCAGCCCCAGCCAGGCGGTGGCGATGAGGGGGTTCAGTTGTGCGTGTGAATAGTCCACGGCGTTGTCTCGGAATTGCCCCTGCAGCAGGGCGTTGTAGACGCGTGCGCGCACGAACAGGCCGCCCCACAGGTAAAACTGGCGCCGCGATGCACCGTGCGTGGCGTGGGCGGTGCCGCGTTCGGCATATTCCTCCAGCAGCGGGTTGTGGCTCCACCAGGGGCTGTTGATGCGCCCCAGGCGGCCGCTGATACCCCAGCCCAGGTCGGTCAGATAGCCGAGGTTGCCCTTGAAGGTGGAGCTGAGGTCGTAGTCCATGCCGTGGGTGCTTTTGTGCGCCCAGTGCAGTGTCTGCCGGCTGCGGCTGTAGCGCAGGGTCGGCTCGCCGTCGGCGGAAATCTGATAATCCCAGCCCTTGGCCGTCGCGATGCCGAACTGGCGATGCAGGGCGTTCTGCACGTCGGCACTCACCACCAGGCCCAGAGCGCCGATGGTGAAGGTCTGGGTGATGGCCTGCCGGCCGTTGGCCGACAAGGTCTGCCGGCTGCTGGAGAGGAACAGCAGGCTGGCATAGGGACGGTCGTCGTAGACGGCGGCGTGGCGTTGAGTGTCCTCCGGCGTGAACACGGACATGCCGGCCTCGGTGGCGTAGAAGGTGCGCCGGGGTGTCTCGCCGGGGCGGTCCAGCGTTTGTTCGATGAAACCGATCGCGGCATCGAGGCTGATGCGCGGCGGCCGGGACAGGCCCGTGGCGGGTGATGCGCTGGAGTAGATGAATGAGATGCCGCCGGTGTAGTCGCGGTCGTTATTGTTGGGGGCGATGACATCGTTGTCCATCGACAGGCGCCAGCCAGCGGGGATTGCCGTGTCGGCCTGGGTGATTCCCGTTATCAGCCCACAGGAAAATATTAGTAGCGGAAGGATTTGATGGCGGGCGCCTGGTTTGGCTTCAGTGATGATATGCATATATCTCGACAATAACCCAACTCATGCCGCAGTGACATGATTGCTAACAGTTTGAGGTCAAAGGTAAAAAACTGTGGGTTGATTCACATTCCGTTGTGTTTGCAGCAACTAGAATGCACAAAGATTTTATAGGCCAATTCTTACTAACTTACTAGGATAGTGAGTCATGAAAAAGCAGATGGTTGTGGTTGCCGGTTTTAGTATTGCTCTGTTGCTGACGGGCTGTGGTGGGGGGACGGATGATCCGGGTCCGGGTGGTCAGAGTATGTCCAAGGCCGCGCTGGGGGCGATGCTCTACAAGGACACGAATCTGTCGGAGCCGGCGGGCCAGTCCTGCGAGACCTGTCATAGCCTTGACCTGCTTGCTGCGGGCAGTGGTGTTTCCGCGCGTGGTTTCGCCGATCTGAACAGCACCTTCGATGCCCCCGTATCCCCGGGCGCCGTCACGGGCGTGTTTGGCGACCGCAATGCGCCCACCGCGGCCTATGCCATGTTCGCCCCGGACTTTCAGTATGACACCACCACCGACCCTGCCAACCCCCGTTACATCGGTGGTCAGTTCCTCGATGGCCGCGCCGTCGACCTGGTGGAGCAGGCCAAGGGCCCGTTCCTGAATCCGAAAGAGATGAACATGGCCGACGAGGCGGCGGTGGTCGCCAAGGTGCGTGACGCGGCCTATGCCAACATGTTCAAACAGGTGTTCGGCGCCAGCAGCCTGGATAGTGGCAACGAGGCCACTGCCTATAACCAGATTGCCGAGGCCATCGCCGCCTTTGAAAGCACGGCGATGTTTGCGCCGTTCAGCTCCAAGTTCGATGCCGTGCAGGCGGGTAAGGCCACCTTCACGGACGCCGAGCAGCGCGGCTTCGACCTGTTCAAGACCACTGGCGCAGGCAAGTGCGCCGAATGCCACAAGCTGGAGAAGAGCGGTGGTTCATCGGGTGTGCTGTTCACCGACTTCAGCTACTGGAACATCGGCGTGCCGCAGAACCCGAATAATCCGGCGGGCACGACAGCCACAGGATTTACCGATATCGGCCTGGCGGCCAATCCGAACCTTGTCGCATCTGCTCCGGCTTCCGGCGAGCGCGGCAAGTTCAAGGTGCCCACCCTGCGCAACGTGGAGTTGACCGCGCCTTATATGCATAACGGCGCCCTGGCGACGCTGGAGCAGGTGGTGAATTTCTACAATGAGCGGGACCCGAAGAACTGTTATGGCAGCGCCGTCCCATTTGTGGATTGCTGGCCCAACCCGGAAGTCACCGACAATCTGGACGTTACTTTTAGCGGCGATTTGCTTCTGTCAGCCCAGGACGAGGCCGATCTCGTTGCCTTCATGAAAACCCTCACCGATGGCTATTTCACACCCTGATCCTGGCAGGTATAGACTGATCCTCCCGATTAATGGGAAGAAAAAATGATAAATTTGTGGGAGCGGCTTTAGCCGCGAATGAATCTGGTATTTAATCGCGGCTAAAGCCGCTCCCACAGCTGTCGTGTTTTCCTACCATCTTCGCGGGCATGGCCTGTCCCTACGGGGACTGCTAAAACCGGAGAAAGCCATGCCGCCATTCTTCGCAACGATGCTGCCTTGCCTCCCGCCGCCTGCACCGCTGAGTCTACCTAAAGCCCGCCACATCTCCGGCCGTTACTCACTCTGAGCAATCTGGCTCGCCTGGAGTTTGAGGCAATGGCGAAAAAAACCAATCTAAGCGACGAAGAGGTGGCGGCCCTGTTGATGGCGTCACCGGTCACGGTGTGTGAGTGGCTGCAGCGGGGCATGCTGCATGTGCGCATCGACGTGGCCGGCCACCGCCATTTCGGTTTGCAGGACGTGCACTATTTTGCCCGTGAACAGAGCATCGGCCTGAGCCGCCCCGACCGCGGACGGCTGCGCATCCTGATCGTGGAGGGTGATCGCCGCGTCTCTCAGCTATTGACGAATCTTTTTGATATCCCCTCGGGGACGGTGGAGGCCTGCGCGGTGCATGATGCCTTCGAGGCCGGTCGCAAGATGCTGACCTTCCGCCCCGATGTGGTGTTGCTGGATTTCCATCTGCCCCGCCATGACGGCTTTGAAATCTGCCGGCGCATCAAGACCGATCCGGCCTCGCAGGGGGTGCGTGTGATTGCCCTGACGCGCTCCGATGACGTGGCGCTGAAACAGCGCATTTTGATGGCCGGCGCCGAGGCCTGTGTGCCCAAGCCGCTCAGCAGCCGGGCGCTGTTCGAGACCCTCGGCCTGAGTTTCGAGCCCCGCGTGCAGGGGGATTGCCTGCAATGAGGCGGGCGTGACCGCACTCGCCGGGCATAGGGCAAGGGACTGCTTGAAACGGCAGATGAAAAGGACAGGTTGAACGATGAAAAAGAATTTACCCGTGACGGGAAAGGAGAAGTCTTACTCCGATCACATCAAGATCATCTCCACCACCACGCCGAAGGGCATTCTCGACAGCATTAACGAGGACTTCATTTATACCAGCGGTTTTTCCGAGGAAGAGCTGCTGGGCAAGAGCCACAATGTGGTGCGCCACCCGGACATGCCGCCGGCAGCCTTCGATGACCTGTGGAAGACGATCAAGGCCGGCAAGCCGTGGATGGGTATCGTCAAGAACCGCTGCAAGAATGGCGATCACTACTGGGTGGACGCCTACGTCACGCCGATCTTTCAGGGGGGCGAGATCACCGGCTATCAATCGGTGCGGGTCAAGCCCGAGCGGGAATACGTCTACCGCGCGGAGAAGGTCTACAAACGACTGAATGCGGGCAAGCCCATTGCCGGGCGGCTGGCCAGCCTGGGCGTGGTGCCGCGCCTGGCGCTCGGTTTTGGCGCCTTGTCGGCCCTCATGGTGACCTCGATGGGTTGGATCGGTGGTTTG
>DRKQ01000103.1 GCA_011051685.1 Gammaproteobacteria bacterium | reverse complement strand
GAGCATGCGTTAGCGGCGGCAAAAGCATTTGAAAGTGGAGATGTGCGGTTTCGGCCTTATATGGCTGCAATCGAAAAAGTGGAGTTTATGGGGCATTTCAAGCCCTAATAGCAATTATATACAGTGGCTCATTATGTTACGAATAATACTTGGTCAATAGAATATGTCTGACAATTATAGACTAGATCAATACTGTCCCGCTAACCTCCATTTTGTTTTGATGGGGTTGGTGTAGTGATTGGGGGGCTCAGAGATTGTTGAAATTTTAGATATGAATATTGCAGCTCTTTATTCCGGCATTCCGGCATTCCGGCATTCCGGCATTCGTCGGGAAGACGGATAAAGGGCCGCGATATTTATGCTTTCAATGTCAGATTGCTCGCTGTTTTCCCATTGTTCAATGGCTTCCCTAACAACAAGAAACACATTAAGGGGACAGCAGTGCCATTGCAATTATTTAGAGATGATTTATTAATACCGGAAAATATCTTTGGGCAGGCTCGCTGTCGGTATTAGCGGGTTCAGATGACAGGAGAATAACACTAAATAGCAGTTATTCTACTGGGCGCTCTTGTTGGTATCTTCGTCATTGTTTGTATTGCTGTTGTCATTGGAACTTGCTTCACTATCAGCCTCGTTGTCAGCCATACTATTGCCTTCGGATTTCTCGTCGGGATCTGCTGCCTCTTTGACAGTCGCTGTGCTGGTGTCGACAGTGTCAGTGTCTGAGGTTTGTTCGCTTCCCGTTTCAGTGGGCTCAGCATTGGTCTCGGGAGTTTCATCACTGTTATCGGCAGGCTCTAGCAGATCGGCGGGGAGTTCGGCAAGATCCTCACCGTTTTCTTCTTCTTGTTCCGCGCTGGTTGCCTCAGGAACATCCAGTTCAGGTGTTTCGTTCTCTGTCTCGGCGCCGAGATCAAACTCGGGGTCGAGCGCTCCCGCATCCATGTCTGTGTCCGGCTCACTGGTCTCGTCGGCCTCATCATCCAATAATTCATCGATGACTTGATCCAGATCAGGCGTTTCCTCCTCGGATGTTTCCGCGGGCTCTTCTGCTGGCGGAGGTTCTTCCGCGGGTAGTGGAGAAGGTGCTGGCGCGGTTTTCCCGTTGCTCTCCTTGTCTTGTTTCTTGGCGTCGCGCCACGCCTTGAACTTGGGCCAGAGTTTGATGCCGGCAAAAATCAGCCCGCTCAGCAGGGCGGTAAGGCCAACGATAAGGCCGATGATAATTCCCCAGTTGATTGAAGTCTCTGCTGGTATATTGTCTGTTTCCTGATTTTCTTTGTGTGTTTTTTTGTCTGTCTTTTTCTCTTTGGCCTTTTTCGGGGCGGTTTCCTCGTGATGTTGTGTTTCTTCTGTGTCGTGGTGCGCCTTCGGGGGCGTGTCGGCGACTTTTTCCGTAAATGTTTCTGTGATGGGTGGGCGCATGGGTTCGATGAGTTGTGTCGCTGCATCATCACCAGCCTTGAAATAAATGGGCCCGAGCTGCATTTTCAGCGACTCTCCCTGGCTGTCCAGGCCACTGACCAGGGCAGTGAGCTCATGGTCACCGGGATGATCATGGGCGTCGATCTCCAGGTACCATTGGGCGGCGCTGACCTTCTTCGCCTGGGCCTTTATCAGGCGGCCGGAGGGTAAGACATGTTCTACCGCCACGTGCAGGGTTTCGGTGTCGATGAGATCCACATAGGGCACAATGGTGAGGGCAAAACGATTTTGCCCCAGGGGCTCGAGCTGGGCCTTCACCGGCTGGCCGAGCACCTTCACTTGTTGGCGGCTATTGCGCTTGAAGGTGGTGCCATCCACATCGAGGATGAACTCATATTCGCCCTCGCTCAGTGATTCGTCCAGGCGAGTGGAGAAGACGCCGTCGTGGGCCTTGAGGTCGGCGCGTTTGCCGTCGTCGCGCAGCCGCCATTGTTGCTCCTCACCCTTGGCCGACTGCTGGGTGAGGGTGGCGCTGACGAATTGCAGGAAGTCCGCGCGATCAATGATTTTGCCATCCTGCTCCAGGTGTAGGGTGAACAACAGCGGCCGGCCGGCGGCCACCACGCTGGGCAACTCGGTGCTGACCATGCGCAGGTCGGTGACCACCATCACCCGGTTGTCCGGATCCACGTCGGCGTTGATGCGCCATTCACCGGCGGCGGGGTCTTTGACGGTGATCAAATCGTAGCGCTCGTCTTCAAACCATTCCACGCCGGCGGGTAATGTCTTCTGGCCGAATTTTTTGCCCTTGGGCGGTTTGAGGGTGGTCGGGCGTGCCCCGGGTTTGCGAAACACCAGGAAGGTGGCCTCGTGGATGCTGTTGTCCACGGTCACGGTGTTGTCGGTGAGGGGCAGGGTGTCGGCCTTGCTGACCTTTTCGAACATGCGCAGGAACAGGCGCTCCAGGCCCTCGGCGGAGTCGATGGTCTCGAACCAGCCGCCGGTGGCGGCGGCCAGTTGTTCCAGCAGGTCGCTATCGGACTCACGGGACAGGGCAATAGTATGTACGGTGACGTTGGCTTGCTGCAGGCGGGGGAGGATCTCGTTGAGGATGCGTGCCCGTGAGGCGGCGTTTTCAGCGGCGTTCTTCGACACATCCACCAGCCCGTCGGTGAGCAGGATCAGGCTGCGGCGGTGGGTGGCGTCCGGGCGTTTCCAGTCCCAGGTGGCGCGGCGTAGCACGTCCTCGATGTTGGTTCGCAGACCATGGGAGCTGATCTCGTCGGCGGCCTTGCGTGCCTTGTTTTTCCATGCATTATCCACCGGCCCATGTTTCACTAGCATGTTGGTCCACTGGCCGAAGGTCCACACCCCGGCCTCGGCCCCTTTGGGCAGCAGCGAGGTAAACAGGCGCAGCGCCGGGCGGCGCAGGTTGTGGGGGTCGGTGCGCTTCATGGAACCGGAGATGTCGATGAGCACGCGCACGTCGTCAATGGCTGCGGCCTGTTCTTTTGCCAGCACTTCGTCGGCAGGCCACAGGAAACAGCACAGCATTGCTGTGAACATCAGCAGACAGAAGTGATTGTAAAAGGGGAGGCGGCCTTGTTTGTTCATGCGGAAGTCCTTGAATGAATTCAACAATCCAGTGTGAATACGCATGAGCATTAGCGGCAGTGATGGGGGATTCTTCAACAAAAACAGGTTTCTCACGAGGTGGGCAAAGGCTTGTTAAAGAAAAACCGCTATATTTATCAGTAAATGGTCACTGGAGTCCCACTAACCTCCATTTTGTTTTGGTGGGATTGGTGAAGTCGTTGGGGAGCAGAGAGATTGGTGAACTCGAGGCATTGCTATTGCTGCTCTTTATTCTGTCATTCCGGCCCCGGCTTTCGCCGAAATGACGGAATAAAGAGCAGTAATCGTGGGAGCGCCTTTCCAGGCGCGAATCGCGCCTGGAAAGGCGCTCCCACGGGTGTTTATTATCACACGCCTTTATTTAAGCCGGCGAATGATCCGTCTATCCGTTATTAACCCGGCAATAAATACCGCCGGGTTAATAGCTTGAGACGTTCAGTCTTTGTTGTTTAATTCAAGTAAGTGGTACAGACAGTCCAGCGCTTCGCGGGGAGTGAGGCTGTCGGGATCGATGTCTTGTAACGCCTGCAAGGCCGGGTGCTCATCGGCTGGCTCAGTGGGTTGTGCAAACAGGGAAAACTGCTCCACGGCCCCCCCACTTTGCGCGTTGGCGCTCTGGCTTTCCAGTTGCAGCAGGCGTTGCTGCGCGCGTTTGATGACGCCTTTCGGCACCCCGGCCAGCGCCGCCACCTGCAGGCCATAACTTTGATTAGCGGGCCCTTCCTTGACCGCGTGCATGAAGACGATGCCGTCGCCGTGTTCCACCGCGTCCAGATGCACATTGGCCACCTGGGGCAGGGTTTCCGGCAGGGTGGTCAGCTCGAAGTAGTGGGTCGCAAACAACGTGAAGGCGCGCACCGTGGTGGCCAGTTCCTCGGCGCAGGCCCAGGCCAGAGACAGGCCGTCGAAGGTGGAGGTGCCGCGGCCCACCTCGTCCATCAGCACCAGGCTGCGCTCGCTGGCGTTGTGCAGAATATTCGCCGTTTCGGTCATCTCCACCATGAAGGTGGAACGCCCACCAGCCAGATCATCGGAGGCGCCGATGCGCGTAAAGATGCGATCGAAGGGGCCGATCACCGCGCGCCTGGCGGGCACGAAACTGCCGGCGTGGGCCAGCAGGGTGATCAATGCGGTCTGGCGCATGTAGGTGGATTTACCGCCCATGTTGGGGCCGGTGATGATGAGCATGCGGCGTTGTTCGTCGAAGCGCACGTCGTTGGGGATGAAGGGGTCGCTCATCACCTGTTCCACCACCGGGTGGCGGCCGGCCTCGATGTGCAGGCCGGGGGTGTCCACCAGTTCCGGCTGGCACAGGTCCAGGGTGTCGGCGCGCTCGGCGAGGTTGGCCAGGGCGTCCAGTTCCGCCAGGGCCGTGGCGCTGTCCTGCAGGGCGGGCAATGTATGGGCCAGTTGTTCGAAGAGTTTTTCGTACAACATTTTTTCCCGAGCCAGGGCGCGTTCCTTGGCGGACAGGGCCTTGTCCTCGAAGGCCTTGAGTTCCGGGGTGATGTAACGCTCGGCGCCCTTCAGGGTTTGCCGGCGGATGTAGTCTTCCGGCGCGTTGGCGGACTGCGCCTTGCTGATCTCGATGTAATAGCCATGCACCCGGTTGTAGGCCACCTTGAGTGTGCTGATGCCGGTGCGCTCGCGCTCGCGGGTTTCGAGGTCTAACAGGAATTGTCCGGCGTTGTCCTTGATGGCGCGCAGTTCGTCCAGCTCGGCATCGAAGCCGGGGGCGATCACACCGCCGTCACGGATCAGCATGGGTGGTACGTCGATGATGGCGGCGCTGAGCAGGGCGTGTTGTTCGGGGTATTCGCCGATGCGTGCGTCGAGGCTTTCCAGTAGCGCACAATCCTGCCCGGTGAAGATGCCCTTTAATGTGCTGCGTAAGGTTGGCAGGCGTTCCAGGGTGTCGCGCAGTTGGGAAAAGTCCCGTGGCCGCGCCGTGCGAATGGCGATGCGCGCGAGGATGCGTTCCATGTCGCCGATGGCCTTGAGGATGTCTTGCAGCTCTTCGTAGCGGTGGCCGTCCAGCAACACGGCGATGGCCTGGTGGCGCTGGCGCAGGGCGGCGTGATCGGCCAGCGGGCGGTTGATCCAGCGGCGCAGCAGGCGGCTGCCCATGGGTGTGGCGGTGTGGTCCATCACCCAGGCCAGGGTGTGTTCGCGGCCGCCGCCGAGGTTGGTTTCCAGTTCCAGGTTGCGCCGGCTGGCGGCATCCAGCACGATGCTGTCTTCGCGCCGTTCCACCTGCAGGCCGCGCAGATGTGGCAGGGCAGTGCGCTGGGTGTCTTTGACGTATTGCAGCAGGCAGCCGGCGGCGCTCACCGCGAGATGCAGCGCGTCGCAACCAAAGCCCGCCAGATCATGGGTGCCGAACTGCTGGGTCAGCAGACGGGTGGCGGTCTCCAACTCGAAATACCACGGCGGCTGGCGGCGCAGGCCGGGGCGCTCGGTGTCAATCCCTTGCGGGATGGCCTCGTCGTTGAGCAGCAGCTCCGAGGGGTTAAGGCGTTCCAGCTCGCCGGCCAGTGCCTCGTCGCCCGTCACTTCCAGCACGCTGAAGCGGCCGCTGGTGACATCCAGCGCGGCGATACCAAAGGACTCCCCCGCGGCCTGCACGGCCACCACCAGGTTGTCGCGGCGCTCCTCCAGCAGGGCCTCGTCGGTGACGGTGCCGGGGGTGACGATGCGTGTTACCTTACGTTCCACCGGGCCCTTGGATGTGGCCGGGTCGCCGATCTGCTCGCAAATGGCCACGGATTCCCCCAGGCGCACCAGTTTGGCAAGATAGCCGTCGGCCGCGTGGTAGGGGATGCCGCACATGGGGATGGGCTCGCCGCCGGATTTACCGCGCGCGGTGAGGGTGATGTCCAGCAGTTGGGCGGCCTTGCGGGCATCGTCGAAGAACAGCTCGTAGAAATCGCCCATGCGGTAGAACAGCAGGGTGTCCGGGAATTCAGCCTTGATGCGCAGGAACTGCGTGATCATGGGCGTGTGGCCGCCGCTCGCCTTTTGGGGCTTTTTGGGGATCTTTGGTGCGGTGGCGGACATGGGCAAAGTTTATCGAAGTTGGGGGACGGGCACTACAGGGGCCCGGCAAAAACAGGGGGGAGAGCAGTGAAAGCGAAGTTGCAGAGCGGTGTGTTGGGTGTGGTGGTTCTGATGTTGCTGGCGGCCTGCGCCTCGGCGCCCAAGGTGGCGGTGGACACCACGGAGGTGCAGCAGGCCTTCAAGGGCAAGAGCGTGGAGCAGGCGCTGGAGGAGACCGAGGCGGCCATGGCCCGGGCGGAAAAGGACGAGCTGGACTTTTATTCGCCGGGCTTTTTCAGCGTGGCGAAGAAGGCTCTGGACGAGGCGCGTTTTCTGAAGCTGGCGCCCAAGGAACAGGCGGCGGAGGGTGCTTCGGCGCAGACACAGATTTTCAGCAAGCTGTTGCTGGCCAACAAGAGCCTGATCCGGGCGGAGGCCACCCGGGCCGAGGTGCAAAAGCGCCTGGCGGACGTCCTCAAGGTGCGTGACTCGCTCATCGCAAAGGGCATCGACTCATCCAACGCCGACGAATACCAGGATGTGCTCAAGACCCTGCAGGACCTTTTTCGGCGCATCGAGCGAGGTGACATGGAGGGTTTCGAGCGGGACAAGGCCATTTCCCTGCGCCAGTTCCGCCGTCTGGAATCCCAGTCGGTCAAGACCGCGCAACTGGACAAGTACATCGCCCTGCTGGAACAGGCCGAGGCTGAGGGCGCCGGGGGTGCCGCACCCAAGAGCCTGAAAAAGACCCGCCAGGCCCTGCGCAATGCAGAGGCGGTGATCGAACGCGATCCCAATGACCAGGCCGCCATCAAGAGCGCGGTGCAGCGTTTTGCCTTCGAGGTCGGGCATCTGCGGCATGTCACCAGGGAAGTGAAAGAACTGCGCGCTCTCAACGATAACGCCATGGAAAATATCCTGCTGGCTGCCGAGTCACGGCTGCTGGCCATCGCCGATGCCCTGGGGCTGCCCGATCCTCGCGCGCACAATCTGCGTGAGCAGACAGAGATGATCGTCGACGCGGCGGACAAACAGATGGCGCGAAAAAATACCACTGGGATAGTGCGTTCCCGCCCTGTCAGCAAAAATGAACTGGAGCTTGCGCAACTGAAAATAGAACAACTCGGGGCACAGTTGCGTGACGCCCGGGCCAAGATCACGGCCCTGGAACGCAGCAAGAAACCACTGAACAAACGCATCGATGCGCTGGAGAGGGTGGTGATCAAGCTGAATAACGAAAAGGCGGTGCTGGAAGAAAGGCTGGCCGAGGCCATGGAATCCAAGGCGCCGCCGAAAGGCGGGGTGGAGATCACGCCTGTCAGCAAATAGGCCTGGGATTTTAATCGAGAACGATTTTACGTGGTGTTTCATGGTCTTACTCATGGGTTGTTGTTTATGTCTAACATAAATCGTGTGGCACGGCGGCCCGTTCGAAAATGGTAATTTTGCGTTTCTGAAATTCTTCCATAAATGGTAGGATGTGTCCGCAGTCTGACTTGAAATAGTCAGACTGCACCGGGGGGGTTGCTCTCCGTTTATTAACGAAATTATGTTCAATACCTATTCAAGGAAGAAGAAATGCGATTATTCCAACGAGCAAATCTAGCAATTGTTATTCCTGCCATCTTCACCGGGGGCTTGTACGTATCCGCTGTCTTTGCGGATGATTATCCGATGGCAGTCACCGATGCCGATTTTTACAACAAGGGTATGCCTGACATGGATAAGGTCATGTTGGGCAAGTTTTTGTTTTTCGACAAAATTCTCAGTGGCAATAAAAATACCTCCTGCGCCACCTGCCACCATGCCCTGACAGACACCGGCGATGGTTTGTCCTTGCCGGTGGGTGAGGGTGGCCACGGACTGGGTGTGACCCGTGATACGGGCAGCGGCGCCGATGCGGTTGTCGAGCGGGTTCCGCGCAATGCGCCGGCGGTTTTCAATTTGGGGGCGGAATCATTTACGGTGATGTTCCATGACGGCCGGGTATCCGCAGATGCCACCCAGCCCAGTGGCTTCAGCACGCCGGCGGGTGATGACCTGCCCGCAGGTCTGGACAATGCCCTGGCGGCGCAGGCCATGTTTCCTGTGACCTCAGCCACGGAAATGGCAGGGCAGGCAGGGGAGAACAGTGTTGCCGATGCCGCGGCGATAGGTGATCTTGCCGGTCCGGGCGGTGTGTGGGCACAGTTGGCGGATCGCCTGCGGCAGATCCCCGAGTATGTGACATTGTTCAATGCAGCCTATGGCATTGCGGAAAATGAGATCACCATGGTTCACGCTGCCAATGCCATTGCCGCATTCGAGGCAGAGGCCTGGCGCGCGGATAATAGTGCCTTCGACCGTTACCTGCGCGGCCATAAAAAGGCGCTGAGCAAGTCCGCCAAGAAGGGTATGAAGTTGTTTTATGGCAAGGCAAACTGCGCGAGCTGCCACAGTGGCAAATTCCAGACCGACAATGAGTTTCACGCCATTGCCATGCCGCAGATCGGGCCCGGCAAGGGACACGATGTTGATGGCCATGGTGATTTCGGCCGAGAAGCCGTGAGTGGCATGGCACAGGATCGTTATCGTTTCCGTACGCCGTCACTGCGCAATGTGGCACTGACCGGGCCGTGGGGACATGATGGCGCCTTTAACAGTCTGTTGGGTATTGTTGAACATCACCTCAATCCCGTGCAGTCCCTCATGAGTTACGATTGCCAAAACGAGCCGGTGTTACCTTATCGTGCTGATCTCGATGCCCTGGATTGTGTTGTGCAAAATGATGCCGGGCGAGTGGCCGAGATCGCCAGCGCCAATGAGCTGCAATCGGTGGCCTTGACCCGCAAAGAGAAGATGGCCTTGATGGACTTTCTGCATGCCCTGACCGATCCTGGCAGTGTGGATTTGCGTGACGATGTTCCCGCTTATTTGCCGAGCGGCCTGAGTCTGGCTGAGTAACACCAGGGCTGAGCACTTGCCAAAGAACCGGCGCCTTGCATAGGGCGCCGGTTTTTTTGTTGAACCTGAAACAGGTTTGAGTAGCGTGTGATTAATCGTCTCAACTCTGCTGTCCCGTTAACTTCAGATTCGTCATCCCGGCGAATGCCGGAAGAAAGTGTAGGAGCGCCTTTCCAGGCGCGAATCGCACCTGGAAAGGCGCTATGGGATTTGCGTGCATTCACTCACTGCTCCGTCAGGCACTCCCAGTGAGGCGAATGCCCACCGATGTCTGTTAAGCCGATGTTGAGATTCTTAATAACAGGCCTTAGATTTCGATGGGTGTATCGTCCGCATTGCCCCAGTCCGACCAGGATCCCGGATAACCCTTGATACTGGGATATCCCAGCACCTTTAACGTAAAGTAGGTGAGAGCCGAGCGGTGGTGTGACTGGCAATAGGTGACGATAGTCTTGTCTTTGTCCAGGCCGCGTTCCTCCATCATGGCGATTAATTCCGCTTCCGGTTTGAGGCGCAGATTACGTGCCTTGTCCATGACGTTGAACCAGTCCAGGTTCACTGCCCCGGGAATGTGGCCGGCATGGGCAGCGAATTTTTTTTCACCGCGGAATTCTTCCGGAGAACGGGAATCCAGCAGTTTTACTTCGGGGTCATCGAGGTGCGTGAGGATGTAGTGCCTATCCGCCACGGGGGTGTTGTCAATGTGCGCGTGATATGTGCTGGTCTCGGGATGCGCCGGGGCGTCATCGATGGGGTGTCCCTCGTTGAGCCAGGCATGCAGGCCGCCGTTGAGCAGCGAGGCCCTGCTATGGCCCACGGCATCCAGGGTCCATAATAGACGGGCTGCCGCACCGCCACCTTCCTCATCGTAGGCGATGATATGTTTCTCCGGGGTGAGACCGATGCTGGAAAACACATGGCTGAGTGTCTGTTCGTCGGGCAGCAGGCCCGTTACCGGTTTTCGCATGGCGACGATTTGCGCATAGCCGAGATGTACGGCACCGGGTATGTGAGTCCTGGCATAGGTGTCGGGCTTGCACAGGTCGACGATGAGCAGATTGGAATCATCCAGTTGTGGTTCAAGTTGCTCAGGTTCGATGACAAGGGGCGTGGGGGACGTTGTCATGGGTAGCCTTTTTTGTTGATGGGGCCAGTGATGGCCTGATGTTTTCTAACTACGAGTTGACGTTTGTATCCACCGAGGACTGCGGCGAGACGCCGGACAGCCGCATTTGCAGGCGCATATTACTACGCGATTCGGCGTAGGCCAGGGCAGTTTCCTCGCTGATCTTGCCTTCGGCATAGAGCAGGTACAGGGACTGATCCATGGTGCACATGCCGGTGTTGGTGTCCTTTTCCATGACGTCGGCCAACTCGGTGAAGTCGCCGCGGCGGATGAGGTCGCGCACCCGGGAGGTGGCGACGAGCATTTCCACTGCCACGGTGCGTCCCCCGCCTTTCTTGGGCACCAGCACCTGGGAGATTACCGCCTTGATGTTTTGCGACAGTGAGTAGCGCAGCAGTTCACGTTTTTCCTGGGGGAACATGTGCACGATGCGCTCGAACACCTGGCTGGCGCTGTTGGCGTGCAGGGTGGCGAGACAGAGGTGGCCGGTGTCGGCGAATTCCAGCACGTCTTCCATGATCTCGTGTTCGCGGATCTCGCCGATCATCAGCATGTCCGGTGACTGGCGCAGGGCGTTGACCAGGGCCTTGTGGTAGGAGAGGGTGTCGACACCGATCTCCCGCTGGTTGATCACCGACTTTTTCGCTTCCAGTACGTATTCAATGGGATCCTCCACGGTGATGATGTGGCTGATGGTGTTCTGGTTGCGGTGGTCGATCATCGCCGCCAGGGTGGTGGACTTGCCTGCGCCGGAGGGGCCTACCACCAGCACCAGGCCCCGCTTGAGCAGGGTGATGTCCTTGAGCAGTTCGGGGATGCCCAGGGTTTCGAAGTCCGGCACCTGCAGGGGCACCATGCGGATCACCAGGCTGATCTCGCCGCGCTGACGAAACACGTTGAAGCGGAAGCGGCCGATGCCGGGCACGGTGTAGCCAAGACTGATCTCCGGGTCCTGTTCGAAGGCCTGGGCGTGCTCCGGGCGCATCACCAGCTGGGCCATTTGTTCGGTGACGCCGGGAGCGAGGGGGTCGCCCACACAGCAATGCAGGGCGCCGTCGATGCGTAACGCGGGGGGTGAGCCGGTGCACAGGAACAGATCCGAGGCGTCCTTGGCCACCATGGTTTTCAACAATTTTGACAGTAATTCCATTGCTGCTTCCCTCGGTATACACACTTGATCTACAACCTGGACGGCACGCTGTGCCGATTGCAGGCTTGAGTGTAACAAAAATCAGCTGTGTTGATGGTGCTGTGTGAGAACGATTTGCGCTTACTTGAAGATCAGCATCAACAGGGTAAATGTGGCGACGGTGGCCAGTACCGCCAGGACGATGACCTTGAGGGATGGCAGGGGACTGGTGTCGCTCTTGCGCCGGTTATGCAATGGCGGGGTGGGGGAGATTTGCTGGGTGCGTTCAAGGATTTGCCCGCTGTCATCGATATCCGGCAGTTCGATATTGTCTTCGGCGAGAGGGGGTTGTTGATTTTCGTGTACCTTCAGGTGAGGTTTGCCATTGCCCGGCGCGGCGGATGTTTTGTGCGCACGAGGAGGCGATGGTTTTTTTGACGCAGGCTTGTTTTGCCGGGCCTTTTGGGTCAGCTGCTCCAGTTGGGAGACGCCGATCATCATGGTGGCGTTGGCATCGGGGGCCGCTGCCGCCGTACGGCTTTGAAAGAGAATCTGGTAATGGCCAATGGTGAGCACGTCACCATTGTGCAGGGTGTGGGTCTTGATTTTCTTGCCGTTGACGAAGGTGCCGTTGGTACTGTTGAGATCCTCCACATAGCTGGAGTCGAACACCGTGACGATTTGCGCATGACGATTGCTCACCGCCGGATCATCGATGCGCAGGCTGTTGTCGGGATGTCGGCCGATAGTCAGCGTGCCCTGTTCCAGGTCACGCTCATCGACTTTGAAATTTTCCCGATTAACGGTGATCTTGGCCATTTATGCGCGACGTTGTTTGAGGGTTGAGGATTGACCCCGGTTCTGTGGTGTATCCCTGTCCACTAGTTTCAGTGAGACGGGCTTTACCCTGGATTCAACTTTAGCACCACTTATGGTCTCGGTGGAAAGAATTTCGAATGTCATACTGGCACTGGCGTAGGCCATTTGCAGGGTGAAATCCTCCAGCCCGTCGAGACTGTCGCGCAGGGTGGTTTCCAGGGATGAGTTGAGTTGCTTGAGTATGCCGTTGGCCATGGCTTGTGATGCGTGCATTGTTCTGCTGTCAATGAATTCAGCACAGACAACGGCAGGTGCCGGGAAAACTTAAAGTGCCGGATCGTAGGGGGTGATCGGTAGCGGGAAGAACTATTTGGCGAGTTTGGTGCCGAGGTGAGGGCGGATTTTTTGCAGGATGGCCTTGAATACCTTGGGATTACCGGCCACCACATTGCCTGTGGCGAGATAATCGTCACCGCCGCCGAAGTCGCTCACCAGTCCGCCGGCCTCCTGCACCAGCAGCACGCCGGCGGCCATGTCCCAGGGACTGAGGCCGATCTCCCAGAAGCCATCGAGACGCCCGGCGGCCACATAGGCCAGGTCCAGGGCTGCGGATCCGGGGCGGCGAATCCCCGCGGTCATGGGAAACAGAGCGCGGAACATGCCCAGGTAGGCATCCAGATGCTCCTGCTGCTTGAAGGGGAAGCCGGTGCCCAGCAGGGCGCCCTCCAGGCCCTTGCGGGTGGTGACGCGCAGGCGGCGATCGTTGAGCTGGGCACCGCCGCCGCGGGAGGCGCTGAACAGCTCCTGGCGCAGCGGATCGTAGATCACCGCATGCTCCATGCGCCCCTTGTGGCGCACGCCGATGGACACCGCAAATTGCGGAAAGCCGTGCAGAAAGTTGGTGGTGCCGTCTAGCGGGTCGATGATCCACTGGAAATCCTCACCTGCCTGGGTGCCGTCATGCACGCCGGTTTCCTCGCCGAGGATGGCGTGATCGGGATAGGCTTCGTTGATGACATCAATGATGGCTGCCTCGGCCTGACGATCCACCTCGGTGACATAGTCATTGCTGGCCTTGGTGGTGATCTCCAGACGGTCCACCTGTTCCACGGCGCTGGCAATGAGATTGCCTGCCCGGCGGGCGGCGCGAACGGCGATATTGACGATGGGATGCATGGCGGTGGTTCCAGGGTTCGGCCGAATACGGGCGCGGGACTTTAGCAGAATACCCCAAAAATTGCGACCAGGAGGGCGTGCATGGCGCTGGGTTATTCAGGGTTCCAAAATAGGTTTAACAGACTCGGTTGGCAGTAGCCGGCTAGGGAATGTCTGAAGCGGCGGTGAGAAAACCCAAGTTATCCCATAGTGCACTTACTAAAAATGGCAAAGACTGTGGGAGCGACAATGGCAAAGACTGTGGGAGCGACAATGGCAAAGACTGTGGGAGCGACAATGGCAAAGACTGTGGGAGCGCCTTTCCAGGCGCGATTCACGCCTGGAAAGGCGCTCCCCCACAGGAAATAAGCCTGTAGCAATTATTTTGAGATCACTGCTGTCCCG
>DRKQ01000102.1 GCA_011051685.1 Gammaproteobacteria bacterium | reverse complement strand
TACCCTCCAGGGCACTCATGTTGTCGGCCAGGTAGTCGCCGTAGAGCGTGTCGTTGGCGGCGGTGCCGCTGAAAGTCAGTGTGGCCCGGTAAACGTCGTCCGCGGTGATCATGGGGCTGCCGTCGTCGAAGGTGATTTCTTCTATTCTGTAATAGGCATTGATGAACCAATTATTGCTGGTAATGCTGTCGCCGTTTGCTCCCACGGAACAAATGAGCTTGTTGCCGATACGGGTAAAATTGACATCAGCGGCCGTAATGCTGGCATCAAATACGATTCGGTCGACAACACCGGCAGTGTAATCATAATCGGACAACGTGTCCTGACCGAAGCCCTGGGAAAAGCGGTAGGTATCCGCACCTTTGCCGCCGTTCAGGCTGTCATTGCCTGCGCCACCAACCAGGGTATCGTTATCATTGCCGCCATTGAGGCTGTCGTCGCCGTCATCACCGTATAGTCTGTCGTCGCCGTTGCCGCCATTGAGGATATCATTGCCGTTCAGGCCATAGATGTTGTCGGCCGCTGTGCTGCCTGTCAGATAATCATTGGTGTCTGCGCCAGTGATGACATTCGCGGCAGCTGCATTTATGGTCAGATTAAACGTGGTACTTGCAGTCAATGCGCCTGTGTCTGTCGCCGTGACCTGTACGCTCAAGGTACCGACATCGGCCGAGGCAGGTGTGCCGCTGAAGGTTTGACTGGCCGAAGCAAAATTCAGCCACGCAGGCAAAGGGGCATCTCCGGCCAGACTCGCTGAATACGTGAGGATGTCACCGGCATCCGCATCCACAAAGGTACCCGCAGGTACGGTGTAATTGAATGCCACTGATTCGGTACCAACCTGATCAGGAATGGTGCTCAGCACACTTGGCGCTGTGTTTGCCGGGCCGGTGGGCATAGTCTGTGTGGTCAGTCTCGCCTTCAGGTTATACAGCCGCGTTTCGGCAAAACCATTGCCAAATTCAATGTCCGTCAGCAGACCATCAGGACGATACTGGATATTATGCGCGAGGGTTTGTTGAGCGCCATTGACTGTTGCGTCGATACTGGTGATTCGACCCAGTGCATCATAGCCATAATCGACTGTGCGGCCATCGGACAGTGTCAGCTTCTCTACACGGTTTAGCGCATCATAACTGTATGCTGTGGTGTAGGTGACGCTCAGCTCGGTTTTATACTGCTGCGCCAGATTGCCGAAGCCATCGTAACTGTATGTCGTTGTGCCGCTGTTGTCGGTGACTGTGCACAGCTTGCCGATGCCATTATTACAACCCATTGCGGTATCGTAGGTCAGGCTGACATCTTCTGCGGTACCGGGGTAATCAATGCTGTAAACCCGATTGAGGGCATCGTAGGAATAACTGACGGTGATATTACGCGCATCGGTAATGGTGGCGACATTGCCCGCCTCGTCGTAGGTGTAACTGCGCGTGCCACGATCGGGGCTCACTTCAGACAGCAGGTTGCCCAGGTCGTCATAACTATAAGTGGTGTTGCTGTTGTTGGGACTGGTGACAGAGGTCAGGCGATCACCGGCATCGTAAATATATTGCGTGAGGGTATCCTGTGTATCTGGATCCAAGCCGCCTACGTCGCCGGTGGTGCTGGTAAGGCGTTTCAGTGCATCGTACTGGAAAACCGTGGTGACGTTTTTGGCGTTGATGCTGTCGCCAAGGCTACCGTCGGGTTGGAAGTTGTAATCGATGATCTCGTCTACTAGCGTGCGGGTATCGAGGCGATTATAGATATCAAACGTCTGCTGCACGCTTTTGTAAAGTACGTTGGCGCTGTCAAAGACTTTTTCGTCAATCCGGTTGCCTTCGGTATCCAGCGTGTAGTCGATGTGATTGCCCAGCTGGTCAATCATACCGACCAGGCGGCGGGCGTCATCGTAGACCAGGCGTGTGGTGGTGGCCAATGCTGTTCCATCGGCCTGGGTGATGGTTTCCACTTCGCCGGTGGCGAGATAGGTCCAGCGCGTAACGCGGCTGATGCCACCCGCGGTTTCTGTCAGCGTTTCAAGCCGATCATTGCCAGCATAATAGGTATAGGCCAACGACACGCCATTGGGACGATCTTCCGACAACACCTTGCCCGTGGCGGTGTATTCAATATTGTCACGCAGCACGATACCCGCAGGCCCGGTAATGCGCTGCAGGCGACCACGGTTATAGCCTTCGACGGGGTCGTTGGCGTAATAGTCCAGTGTGGTGATGTCGGTGACGTCTGTGCGCGGCCCGTCAATCTGGCTAAGCTGGTGCAGAGGGCCGTTGTATTGGTAGGTCGTGGTTCGCGACACAGCCGCGCCATCGGGTCTGAAACCGTCGATGGTAACCGAAGTACGGTTCCCGAAGTCATCATAGGTGTAAGTGGTGACCTTACTGTTACCGGTGGCAACCGAGCTTTCTGTCTTGGTGGTGATTTTGTTGTAATAGCGTGGATCGTAAGTGTAATCCGTGCGGCGCTCCTCGGGTGTACCGACAGCTTCTATTTTGTAGCCGTATTGGCCCTTAGTGTCGTAATTACCATATTGGGTAGTGACTCCATTTTCGGTTTTTGACAGCAGATCATTGGTTGCAGGGTCGTAATCGTAGCTGGTATTGCCATTGCTGCATGTGGAGCAACCGGGGCCGGATATGCCTTTAACCAAACCTAAACCAAACTGTGAAATGGAGGTATATGTTGATACTTCACCGCTGCTATTAGTTACAGTTCTTGACCCACTAATATCATTGTATGCAATATCAACACGTTGTGCATCACCCGCATGCGTACTGAGAATTGCGCGCCCTTGCGCATCATAAGAAAAAGTAGAGTAACGCACTCCACGCTCATCTGTTATACCTGTCAAAGCATTTGGGTAATCTGCATCCTCATAGTGATATTGCCTCGTTGTACCATCAGGGTTATCTACAAACTCTAGATTATTACTTTCATCATAACGATAACCCCACACTCTATTTCCAGCATCAACAATATTAATAATTCTATTTTGCGTATCGTATGTTAAGCCTAAAGAAGCTCCAGAATTTGACGATACAAGCACAAGCCTTTCCTGCTCATCGTACGTTAAGGCTTCCTGATAACCAGATAGGTAAGTTATTGATATTAATTTACCTGACAGATTATACCTCTCAGTCACGCCATTTTTATCAGTATATTCCAGAGCAATAGGTACACCCGCATCAGAAACAGTAACCAGTTCACCCAATGTTCCTGGCTCATTTTTCCATCTATCTACGGAGGTATTCCCCAAAATGAAGCTATATTCATTTGAATATGTGTAATTAACTCCGTTAGGGCGCACTATCTGCGCATAAATAATCAATCCTTGAGATGAGGTTGTTTCATTTCTAACTGTCAATAAATCTTTTAATTCAGTCACTACTGATCGAGAATATGTTGTACTCCATTTTGCCCCAGAAGAAGAATAGTTATTTTCCGACTGACTATTGTAATATCTTCTATAAGCAGGACTATTTTCGACTGATGAGATATCCTGTTGCTGCTCATACTTATTACCAGTAATGGTATTGATCGGATTACCTGAAGTAACAGAAGGACAGCTTTCATTTCCTAGGTTTCTTGATGGATCTATTCCATCCCTCCTACAACCAGCATATAAAGAACATATTAAAGAATGTCCAGAACCTGCAATCACTGGAGATCCTGGATCTGAGTGGCATGCACTACTTATAAACCCAGAGGGGCACATTGGTTGGACATATACACAATTAGGAGCTCCTGGATTTGAATTACAATAACACCCATACCCCGATCCGACCCAAGCTATACCTGCATAGTTGTCAGTTTGTAACGTTCCTCCAGTAGATAGATCATCTTTACAAGCTTGGACTGGGCTTCCAGCCAAATAATGCCGATTTGAATCATACAACCCACTACCAAACACGCTCTCGGACAGCACAAAACCATAAAAAAAGATACACAAAAATAGAAACGAAAAAATAGAATTATTTTTTCTGGATACAAAAATATAGGTCCGACTCATCCCACCACCCCGGATTGAATATTATTTTTTAATCTTTAGTAAAACTGCACAGCAATACTTACTCAGACACCGTATATACTGAAGCATTTAATATACGTCTGAATAAAGATTGCGGATGCACCTGGCCATCATTTAGGCCATACAGAAAACTTTCAAAGAAACATGAGAAGAACGAACAAATACGGCGGGATTACTGAATTCATTTTACCTGGCAACAAATAGTAGCCCTCACAAAACCAACACTCCCTCGGCGCTCATCACTTTCCCTGTAACCACCCCCCCAACTTTTAATTTTAATTTTAATTTTTATCTGCATTTAGCCGGCTTGGTATTGTTATTTTTTCCAAACCTGCAGTTGATAAAACCTTACCCCAACAAGCCAGCTTCTGTAAACCTGCTATTTTATTTTTTCTGTAGGAATAATCCTACACACCGCGTCCTCTAAACGATTCGCTTTATTCTGCGAAGTAGATTATTTTTCATGAGCTGCGGCATGATTCGGTTATTTGAGACATGAATGGTCAGTAAGCTCTACCATCGTTCCGGCGGTCGACTGCATCATGGATGCAGGAGATAGAACAACTCAGGAAGCCAAAGCCTAGACCGAGATCCAGTGCTTTCAACGACATTCTAGATTCCGGCCTTCGCCTGAATGACGGAAATAACGTTTACGAGACAGCAGTGATCCTACAAAGAAATTGCGGCAGCCGTATTTTACGTCGATAACGACGCTTACTGGCAGAGATAAAAAAACCAGAATTTCATAGTGAGTTGATCTATTTCTTGTTACACCTACCCACCGACCCCGTGCCACACACGCCACCATCCACCCAGATCGCATGATCCAGTCGGGCGCCTTGCAACCTGGCGGTTTTCAGTTTTGCGCCGGTCAGGTCGGCATTACTGAGGTTGCTTTCCGTGAGGTCGGCGTTGGTGAGGTCCGTGCCCTGAAGGATGGCGTAGGACAGATCGGCGCCGTGCAGGTTGGCGCTGGAGACATCGGCGTTGCGCAGATTGGCGCCGAGCAGGATGGCCTGTGGCAGTTCCGCGCCGGATACCTTGGCCCCCACCAGGTTGGCGTAGGCGATATCGGCGCCGGCCAGTTGCGCACCCCGCAGGTCGGCGCCACCCAGATTGGTGTTACGCAGGTGCGCGCCGCGCAGATCGGCAGTAACCAGCTTCACGCCTTCCATGAGGCAGTTGTTCCAGTTCACCCAGGGCTGGGGAAGGGCGTTGCAATCGGCCGCGCTGCCCTCCTCCTGCCAGGGTTGGAAATACCAGGCGGCGCCGATGACGCTCACCAGGAACAGGGTGGCCAGTACACCGCGCAAAAAATAATGCTGCTTGCGTTGGGCGGCGGCCTCGGCGATGGCGGTCTTGATCTCGCGGTGGCGGATCATGGCCTCCTCTTCCTCCTTGCGCCGTCCCTTGTCGGCCTTGCGCCGCTCGGGCATGGGCTCGCCGGGTTTTGTGCCGTCGCGGCGGTCGCGGGCGTTGCGCTCGTCCTCGCGCATGCGGGCGATCATCAGCTTCTGGTAGGCCTCGGGATCACTAAGGTCGGCCTTGAGTTCTTCGGGCACCAGGACCGGCACCTCGGATACCTTTTGCCAGTTGCGCTGATCCGTGCTCAATTCATCGGTGTCGATGATGCGTCCCAGCAGAATAAACCGGGAGATCTGCGGCGCCGGGAAGGGACCACGGATTTGGTCATCCCGGCGGGTATACCACAATTGATTATTCGACATCGGGTTCCCCTGCTCTACGGCCGATATGGGTTAAGATGGTGTTTACGTTTTTCGCCTACGATCCACTAACAGGTCGGCAGATTTTATGATTCATTTAGCACAATTTTCCGCCGGCGACGCGCACCGGAACCACTGACAGCCATGGATATTCCCGGCATCCGCAACCCCATGGACACCGCCCTGCTGGCCAAGTCGCCCCAGGCGGTGGTGGACGCCTGGAAGGTGGGGCAACTGCTGAACGCCCGCGTGGTGTCCGCCCCCAGAAACGGCCAGGCAACAGTGAACATCAGCGGCGCCCTGCTGCTGGCGCAGACCACCTTCCCCCTCAAACCCGGCCAGGCCCTGCAGCTGGAGGTGACCGGCCAGGCGGCGATGACGGTACTGAAGGCCCTGGCCAGCACACCGGGCACCTCCCCGCCCGTGACCCTGAGCCTGCCCCCTCAGCCGCAATTGCTGACGCTTTTTCAGACCGGGCAGTCCCTCAGTGGGCAGCTGATTCCGACGGCGGACAGCCGGCAGGCCAGTGCGATGCTGGAACTGGCCGGTCAGCGCGTCCGGGTGCAACTGTCGCAGCCCCTGCCCACCGCCACGGCGCACACCGTCAAACTGGAAGTAGTCACTCCCGGCACCATCGCCAGCCTGAAGATTCTCACTCCCCCGTCGACGACCCATAGCAACAAGTCCACCATCGCCCAGGCCCTGCGCAACACCCTGCCACAACAAGCGCCGCTGCCCGCCCTGCTCACACAACTGACGCAAGTGGCCCGGGCCGACAACGCCGGCATCGCGGCGATCACCGGCAAGTCCTCCCAGCCCGGCCCACCCCTGCCCCAGCCCTTCATCGAACAGCTGCGCAGGGTGTTGGATGGCCTGCCGAACACTCACTCGGTGCGTGATGCAGACGGCCTGAAACAGGCCGTGGCCCAGTCCGGGCTGTTTCTCGAGGCGCGCCTGGCGCAGACACTGCAACAGCCCAGCCCGACGCCTCCGCCGGCGGATTTCAAGACCGGCCTGCTGGGGCTGTTGCTGAGCCTGTTGAATCTGCGCTCATCCTCGGCTGCCACGCCGGGCGGCAACATGCCTGGCCAGGCGCAGTCTCACCCCCCCGGCCATGCAGGGGCAGCCGCTGCAACACATGCTTCAAGACAGGCATCAACGCCAGCACCCAACCACGCACCAAGCCTCGCGCCGCAATTCCAACAGGCGCTGGCGGACCTGTTGCGCACCGTGGAAAGCGCCCTGGCGCGGATTCAATTGAGCCAGCTGGTTTCCAGCACCGTGGACGATGATGGCAAACGCAGCTGGGTTGTGGAACTGCCGGTGCGCGCCAGGGACAATATCGATCTGATCCAATTGCGCATCGATAAAGACGCGGAACACAAGGCACAGAAAAAGTCCGCTCACTGGACCGTAAACCTGGCCCTGACGCTGGATGGACTGGGCCCGCTGCAGGCCCGCGTCAGCCTTGCCGGGACGCTTGTGCACACCCATTTCTGGGCCGAGCATCCGCAGACTACGGCCTTGATTGATGAACACCTGAGCCTGCTGCAACAACGCTACCGGGAGGCGGGGCTTAGCGTGGGTGCCCTCAAGGCCCACCATGGCACGGCGCCGGAAGCGGCGGCGCCCGAAGAAAATCTGCCGCACATTCTGCTGGATGAGAAGGCATGAAAAAACCAACACCCACCACCGCCGTCGCCCTGCATTACGATGGTAAAGAGGCGCCCCGCATTACCGCCAAGGGCACGGGGGAACTGGCGGAACAGATTATTGCCCTGGCCCGGGAGCACGGCATCCCCCTGCAGGAAAACGCACCGCTGATTTCACTCCTGGCCCAACTGGATTTAGGGGACGAAATTCCGCAGGCGCTGTACGCTGCGGTGGCGGAGATTATTGCCTTTGCCTATATTTTGAATGACAAGGTGCCGGAGGGGTTTGATGCACGGGCGGAGTGAATACGCCACCGGTTGTACACTGGACTGCTGAGCCGTACGGCCGATTGCCCCCTCTCCCAAGACTGGGAGAGGGTTGGGGTGAGGGTTCAAGTTTCAACCTCGGAGCAGGTTCACCCCTCACCCCGTCCCTCTCCCCTTGAGGAGAGAGGGTGTGAAAGCAACAATGCCGCCTAAAGGCGGGAGATATACAGATCCCCTATCAAAGACATTAATAAAATTTCACGACGCCTTCTTGATGCGCTGTGCCAGGGCCACCAGTTCCGCTTCGCCGCGGGCCAGGCCGCAGTCGGCAATTACTTCTTCCAGTTCGGCGCCCTTGTTCATCATCTTGCTGGCCTGGCGATAGCTTTGCGTGGCGGGCGCCTTGAGTTCCAGCTGATCCTGGCGTTGAATCAAGAGATGGGTGCGTTGCTCCAGTTGCGCCAGGTGCTGCCCCAGGTTTACGGCGCCGGAACACACGGCGCTGACGTCAGACTGTACGTTGTGCAGGGTGTCTTGCATTTCCCGCAGACGGGATTGCAGTTGGGTGTTTTTGATATGGGCAAACAGCAGGGCAACCAGGGCAGTGGCTAGTGCCACACTGGCGATCACTTCAAAGGATAATTCAATCATCTTCATCACCTCGCAGGTTGGTGTTGCCTGTTGCAGTCAGGCATATTCATCGATACCGGGCCGGTCACTGTCTTTACGGTCTCGCTGTCTGTCCGGTGTCTGCCGGGGTGGGTGTTTTTTCTGGTCTTTGTCCGCCGGCCGAGGACGCCGGTTGCCGGGCATCGGCCGGTTGCCTGTCACTGGCGGAATGAGGGTGTGATCGGCCATGGCACATTGGGGTCACGGGCTGCGCTGCACACTGCGCAATCACAGCATCATATCCGCCCATTCCTCGTCGCTGAGCAGTTTGTTGAGATCCACCAAAATCAGCAATTCACCGTCATGGCTGGCCACGCCCTGAATGAACTTGGCGCTCTCCTCGGTGCCCACATTGGGCGCGCTTTCCATGTCTGCGGAATTCAGATCCACCACTTCCGCTACACTGTCCACCAGGATGCCCACCACCTGTTCTTCGGACTCGATAATCACGATGCGCGAGGAATCATCGGTTTCCGCCGAGGGCAGGCCGAAGCGACTGCGGGTGTCGATCACCGTCACCACGTTGCCGCGCAGGTTGATGATGCCCAACACATAACTGGGGGCGCCAGGCACGGGGGCAATCTCCGAGACCCGCAACACCTCCTGTACCTGCATGACATTGATGCCGTATTTTTCGTTTTCCAGACGGAATGTGACCCAGCGCAGATCGTCACCTGCTGCGTTTTGTTTGGAGTTGCTCGCTGTCGCGCTCATGGACATTCACCTTTAACGTTTTGAGTTTTCGCTGTTTGTCGGATGCATACAACCGGGTGTCATTTATCAGACACTTCACCCTCATATCCAGATAAATGCATGATCCGTACCATATTTGGGTATTCTCAAGCGTCCTTCATGCCTGCCTGCAATTGGGCGCGAAGCAGATCCATATCCAGCAATGCGCACATCTGCTCGATTACCGTACCGGCCAGCCAGGGACGCTTGCTGTGTTCCCCGCGCCAGCGCACAGAGTCCGGCTCGAGGGTCAGCACCCGGGAAATGTTGTCGGTGGCGAGGCCGAAACGGCCGTCATCCAGGAGAAGAATGAACCTCATGCGTTCGGTGACAGGCACCGTGTTCTGGCCCTCATCGGGCATGATGATCTTGGCCACATCCACCACCTGCACGTTCTGACCCCGGTTGGGCAACAGACCGATGACCCAGGGGGCGTAGCCCGGCAACTCGGTAATTTCTTCCTTCAGCTCCACGATGCCATTGAGTTTCTCCAGTGGCGCGGCCAGGGTCACACCCGCCACCTGAAAACTCAGGCACTGGAATGAACCCTGGGCCCAGGCCGGCGGTTCGATGCGCGCCTGTGACTGGGTCGGCGACGCAGGCGCCGGTACAGTCTCCGGGGCTGGCATGGGACCTTGGTCTGCCGTGCTCTCGGTGGCCTGGATCAGAGACTGCGCCAGCACCGCGTCCACCACCGGCATAGCGGGCGTTCCCTCTTCAGCCACCAGGGTGGTCTCGCCCAGCAGGGCATCAAGGTAGACCCGCAGGGCCTGCTGGGGCTCTACCAGGGTATGGGATTCGTGAGGTTTTTTGCGCATGCTCAGGCCCACACCTGTCAGGAGTGACCCACCGCCGTGGGAGGATGCCCCTGGGCGGCGGGGGTCAGCAGATCATTGAGCAGTTCGCCATAGGCCAGTGAGCCGCGATCCCGCGGTGAGCGAATGGGCAGGGGGACGCCCACTCGGCTGGCTTCGCGGAATTCGGTATCGATGGGAATCACCGCCCGCCACAGACAGGCCGTGTAACGGTCGCGCAAGTGACGCAAGGTATTGACGGAGGCGCGGGTGCGGCGGTCGAACATGGTGGGCAGGATGGTGTATTCCGGCACGCGATGATTGGCGCGGCCGATCATGCCCAGGGTGCGCACCATGCGCTCAAGCCCTTTCACCGCGAGAAACTCGGTCTGCACCGGAATCACCAGGTGCTCGCAGGCCGCCAGGGCGTTGACCATCAACACCCCCAGCAGGGGCGGGCAATCGATCAGCGCAACATCGTATTCTGCGGACAACAACTCCAGGGCGTGTTTCACCACCAGCCCCATGCCACCGGAGGAACTGAGCTGGCGATCCAGGGTTGCCAGCGCCGTGGAGGCGGGCAACAGGTCGAGGTTTTCGAACCGCGTCTTGTGGATCAGCCGCTGCGGCGGCACCTCCAGGGTGGACTGCTTGATCTGGAACAGGCGATACAGGCTGTCCTCGGTACGGTCTGGATCTAACCCGAAATAGGAAGACATGGAGCCGTGCGGATCCATGTCCAGCAACAGAGTGCGCTTTCCACGCTGGGACAACAGACCACCCAGGCTGACCACGGTGGTGGTCTTACCCACCCCACCCTTTTGATTGGCCACTGCCCAGACTTTCACCAGTCCGCTCCTGTGGCCTTTATTGACGAGCCGGGGGCAGCAGATTGATAGGCGCAAAATCGTTTTTCCGCGGAGCGCTTTTCTGTTTGCTGATCTTGCGTTTGGCAGCGATGGTCTTTTCCAGTTGTTCGGATCGATTGGTGCGGCGGGCAATGGCATCCGACAGGACGATGATTTTGACACGCCGGTTCTTCTGCCGTCCCGCAGCGGTTTTATTATCGGCAATGGGCTTGAATTCACCGTAGCCCACGGCAGACAAGCGAGAAGGCTTCACGCCGGCACGGGCAAAGAGGTGCACCACACTGGCGGCACGTGCCGCCGACAATTCCCAGTTAGACTGGAATTCATCGGTATCGATAGGCACATTATCGGTAAACCCCTCCACTTGCACCTGATTATTGAAATCCTTCAAAACCTTGGCGATATCCCGTAATACTTTTCTTGCCTTGGGCTGCAATGATGCACTGCCACTGGGAAACAGAATCTTGGAATTGATCTCGATTTCGATCCACAAATCGTTTTTCTTGATCTTCACCAGCTTGTCATCGATCAGCGGCGCCAGCCCCTTGGCCACACGGGAGGAAATTTTGCGCAGATTCACCTTGTCTTCCAGGCTGGCCTCGACACCACCATAGGTTGACAGATTTTTCGCTTGTGAATCGCTTTGCATGGAAGAAGTGGCGGCCCGCGAAATGATCGGCGGTTTCAATGGGTTGTTCAGCTTGATGGGCAGCCCGGATTCCTTGGGATTAAACGCGGATGAAATGGAATCCGATAACACCCGGTATTTACCCTCGTTCACCGAGGAGATGGAATACATCACCACGAAAAAGGCAAACAACAGGGTAATGAAATCGGCGTAGGAAACCAGCCAGCGCTCGTGGTTGACGTGGTCTTCAGTTTTTTTTCTCCGCGCCATGAGAAATACCGCATCACAAGTCGGCGTCAGACGCTAACCTGTAAAACCTCGCAGCTTGGTTTCGATATTGCGCGGGTTCTCACCCTCGGCGATGGAGATCACGCCCTCGACAATCATCTCGTTGAGCTGGGACTGCGCATGTACCTGTGCCTTTAGTTTTCCGGCCATGGGCAGAAATAACAGATTGGCCAGGCCTACTCCATAAATGGTGGCCACAAAGGCGGTGGCAATACCAGAGCCCAACTTTGACGGATCGGCAAGATTCTGCATCACATGGATCAAACCCATCACCGCACCAATAATTCCAATGGTGGGGCTGTAACCGCCCATGTTTTCAAACACCTTTGCCGCTTCCATGCTTATGTGCTCCTTGGCGTCCAGTTCCACTTCCATGACCCGGCGAATCACTTCCGGCTCACTACCATCCACCAGTAATTGCAGGCCCTTTTGCGCAAAGGCATCGGCTTCGGTTTCGGCGATATCCTCCAGTCCAAGCAGTCCTTCCTTGCGGGCGATATTGCTCCACTCCATGATTTTTTCGATGGCCTCGTCACTGCGCAGTTTGGGTGGAAAGAAAATCCCGACCACCATTTTCAAGGATTTCATGAACACGCGAAAAGGTGATTGCAACATCACCGCTCCCACAGAGCCGCCCAATACGATGAGACAGGCCGGGCCATTGATCAAGGAGGCAATATGCCCGCCTTCCAGAAACTGGCCACCGAGGATGGCCCCCACACCGATGAGTAGACCGAGGAGACTGAGGATGTCCATGCTTAGACCTGCTCCGCCAGGGCATGACCAATATCATCCAGTGGCAATACCTGATCCACGATGCCGGCTTCCGCTACCGCGGCAGGCATGCCATAGACCACACAACTGGCTTCATCCTGCGCCCACACGTGGGAACCGCCCTGCTTGAGCAGCTTTGCCCCTTCCCGGCCATCGGCGCCCATGCCGGTGAGTACCACCGCCAGGGTTTTGCCCGGGTAAATCTTTGCCAGTGAACCGAAGGTGACGTCCACACAGGGTTTGTAATTTTGTCCCGGCTCGCTCTCGGTGATGCGCACCACGTCTCGCCCGCCCTGTTTTTCAATCAGCATCTGCTGTCCACCCGGCGCCAGCAAGGCCAGCCCCGGCTCCAATACATCTCCATCCTGTGCCTCGCGTACATTGATGGCGCAGGCGGCATCGAGACGCTGGGCAAAGGCTGTGGTGAAACTACCGGGCATGTGCTGAATGAGCACCAGGGGAACGGAAAAGGTTTTGGGCAGTTGTTTCAAAACCTGTTGCAAGGCCACCGGCCCACCGGTTGAGGTGCCAATGGCCACCAGCTTGGTTTGGCCCTTGCGTAACGCGGAACCCGATTTGCCGGGCGATTCGGCTGCAGTACTGGCTGTCGTGTGGGATGCTGCCGGGCGCACCAATGGGCTGACTGGGCGGGTTGTTGTGGTCGTTGCGGGGCGGCGCCGTGCACCCACCGCCCGCACCCGTTCACAGAGCAAACGCCGCGCTTCTTCACGATCATTGGAAATATCTTCAAAACGTTTGGGTAGAAAGTCCACTGCTCCGGCTTCCAGGGCCTCCAGGGTGGAACGGGCGCCCTCGGTGGTCAGTGAGGAGAACATCAGAATCGCCGTGGGACTGCCGGCCATGATCTTGCGTGTGGCGGTAATACCATCCATCACCGGCATTTCCACGTCCATGGTGATCACGTCCGGCTTCAGGCGTGCGGCCTTGCTTACCGCCTCCACACCATTTTCGGCACTGTCGATCACCTTGATCCGCGGATCGGCCTCCAGCATCTCCGTCACGCGACGGCGGAAAAATCGCGAGTCATCCACCACTAGTACACGGACTGCCATTGATTTTATCTCCAGATATTCTTATCGCCCCCGTTGGTGTACGGTGGACAGGCTCTCTATCGTTTGTTCGTATAGGTTTGCATCAGTCCCGGCAGATCCAGGATCAGGGATATCTTGCCGTCGCCGGTAATCGTGGCGCCGGCCAGGCCCTTCATGCCATGCAACAAGGCACCCAGTGGCTTGATCACTACTTCTTCCTGACCGATGAGCTTATCCACCACGAAGCCCACCCGCTGTGCACCAATGCTCACCACTACCACATGGCCTTCTTCGGGCAGCTCATCATTTTCACAACCGGCCACCAGCCAGCGGCGCAAATAAAACAAGGGCAGCGCCTTTTCACGCACCATCACCACCAGCTGGCCATCCACAATATTGGTGTGGGTCAGATCGAGATGGAAGATTTCGTTGACGCTGGCCAGGGGCAAGGCAAAGATCTGCTCATCCAGTTTCACCATCAGGGTGGGCATGATGGCCAGGGTCAGGGGCACCTGGATGCGAATGATACTGCCACGACCTTCTTCAGAATCGATTTCCACTGTGCCATTGAGTTGTTCGATGCGGGTCTTCACCACATCCATGCCCACACCACGACCGGAGACATCGGAGATTTCCTGCTTGGTGGAGAATCCTGGGGCGAAAATCAGATTGAAACATTCCTTGTTTTCCAGGCGGGCGGCGGACTCCTCATCCATCATGCCCTTTTCCACCGCCGCGCGGCGCAGATTATCGGGATTCATGCCCTTGCCATCATCCTGGATCATCAGCAGGATATGATCGCCCTCCTGTTCCGCGGTAAGCACCACGGTGCCTGCACGTGGTTTTCCTGCGGCCTCGCGTTGTGCCGGGGGTTCGATGCCATGATCCACTGCATTGCGCACCAGGTGCACCAGTGGGTCAGCCAGGGCCTCCACCAGATTTTTGTCGAGGTCGGTCTCCTCACCCTGCATTTCCAGGTTGACTTCCTTGTTCAGACTGCGGGCCAGGTCGCGCACCACACGGGGAAAACGCCCAAACACTTTTTTGATGGGTTGCATGCGGGTTTTCATGATAGCCGATTGCAAATCGGCGGTGACCACATCCAAGTTGGAAACCACCTTGGCCATCTCGTCATCGTGGATGGCCACACCCAGGGTCGCCACGCGGTTGCGCACCAACACCAGTTCGCCCACCATGTTCATGATCTCATCGAGACGTTTAGTGTCCACGCGCACCGTGGTTTCCGCCTGCTGTACCGGGGCCTCTTTTACGGGGCTGACCTTTTTGGCCACCGCGGCTTTATCTGCGGCCTTTTTCTCCGCAGGCTTAGGTGTGAGCTTGGCTTTGGGTTTAGGCGTGGCCTTGGCTTTCGGCTTTGGGTTGTCTTTCGCCTTGGGCTCGGCCTTGGGGGCAGCCTTGGTTACAGATGAAACCGCCTTTTCAGGAGACGCCCCGCCACTAGGCGCACCACCACCGTGTAACTGGTCCAGCAGGGCTTCAAACTCTTCTTCGGTGATTTCATCGGAATCAGCCGCTGTAGATGATGCCGGCGTATCCTTCGTGACCTCTGTATCTGCGACCTCTGTATCCTTTGTCTCCGTCGTATCCTCTACCGCCGGTGTGCCAATGGGCTTGTCCGCCGGTACGCCGGCATGTTTTCCCTCACCGTGTAACTGATCCAGCAATGCTTCAAATTCTTCTTCGGTGATTTCATCACCGTTGCTTGCTGAAGCATCAACCTGCTGTGCAGCATCTTGTGCGGCATCGATAATGGCTTCGAATTCCGCATCGGCATCCTGTTCAACAGGAGGCTCTGTTGCTGTCTCGCTGGCCGCTGGCTGCTCCTCATCTTCTGTTGTGCTATCTTCTGTTGTGCTGGCATCGGCTTCCAGCAGGCCTTCGAGCTGAGCCAGTAATTCCGGCGCGGCTGCGGTGGGTTCTTCCCCATTGCGAATCTCATCGAATTGCGCATTGACTACATCCACCACGGGTAGAATCACATCCATCAATGCCGCATCTACCTCGCGCTCTCCGTTGCGCAGGGCGTTGAACACGTCTTCGGCCCGGTGACAGATTTCCACCAACGGGGTGAGGCTCAGAAAACTGGCGCCGCCCTTGACCGTGTGAAAGCCACGGAATACGGCGTTAAGCAATTCCGAATCTTTCGGACGTTGCTCAAGATCCACCAGTTGCTCGTTCAGTTGCTCAAGTATCTCCCCGGCCTCAACCAGAAAGTCTTGCAGCAACTCTTCGTCTTCTTCCATAGCCATAGTCGATTGATCTGTAGTCGTTCGTTTTCTTGAGGACGATCAGAAGCCCAAACTGGACAACAGGTCATCCACCTCATCCTGGCCGTTGACGGCATTTCCCGCCGCTACACCGGGCACTTGTGGCCCTTCGGCATCGATGGCGGATTTTTCAACCTTTTTCTCATCTCCCTGGTTCATCCGCTCACCTGTGAGCCTCACCAGCTCCACCAGGTTACCTTCCACCTCTTCCACCAGTTCAATCACCCGGGTGATGATTTGCCCGGTGAGATCCTGAAAATCCTGGGCCATCATGATGTCGTTGAGGCCATTGCGAATATCACTGGTATCCTTTTCTGCTTCCACAAAAAAGGTTTCCAGTTGCTTGCTCAGTGCGCGAAACTGTTCAACAGACATTTCCCTTTTTTTGAAGTGTTGCCAAGAGCTGCCCAATTCATCGATTCGCGCAGAAAGGGAATCGCATTTCGGCAAGGTGTTTTCCACTGCGGTGAGTGATTTGTCCGCTGACTTCTGCGTCATGTCGATAACATGTCGCAGACGGACGCGGGCATCGGGGATTTCTTCCTCCGCCAATTCATCGATGCGCGTTTCGCGACAAAAATTGTCCATGGCATCATGCAGTTGGCGGGCCATCTTGCCCACCTCATTGTACAAGCCGCTATCACGGGCAGAGGAAATATAATCGAGCAAGGCGGAAGCCCGTTCACTGTCGCCCTGTTTCAGGGCCAGCACCAATTCTTCTGCATGGGTGAGGATGTCTCCATCCTGTGCAAAATTCAGCTCCGCCGGGCTTTCCTGCGTATCTGACGCCATGCCTATCCCCCCGCCTCGATGCGCTCGAATATCTTGTCGATTTTTTCTTTCAGGGTTTGTGCGGTAAAAGGTTTGACGATGTAGCCATTAACACCGGCTTCAGCAGCCTCGACAATTTGTTCACGTTTTTGTTCGGCAGTCACCATCAATACGGGAAGGCTGGCGAGGTCTGCATCGGCGCGCACTTCACGCAGTAGATCGATACCCTGCATGCCTGGCATGTTCCAGTCGGTGACCAGGAAATCAAAACCACCTCCCTTTAGCATGGGCAGCGCAGTGAGTCCATCATCGGCCTCCTGGGTATTGTTGTACCCCAGGTCACGCAGCAGGTTTTTTATAATGCGCCGCATTGTGGAAAAATCATCCACAATGAGGATTTTCATGTCTTTATCCAAAGCAGCCTCCGCTTACCGGTCTGTTTCAACTCAGTCCCGCCCGAGGCGGGAAATTACTCAGCACGGGTCCAGTGGGTCATGCGGGATTGCAAACGAATCACCGCCTGACTGTGAATCTGGCAGACCCGTGATTCACTCACTCCTAGAATCGACCCGATTTCCCGTAAGTTGAGTTCTTCGTCGTAATACAGGGTCATCACCAGACGCTCACGTTCCGGCAGACCGGCAATAGCGTCGGCCAGGCTACGTTTGAAGTCCGCCGATTGCAGGCCTTCCAGTGGTCCGCTCACTTTCTGGGTCAGCGCCTCGGCGCCACCGTGGGATTCCACATCCAGCTCTTCATAACTGAATACGCGATGGCCGCTGGACTCTTGTAAAAGGCGGTGATATTCCTCGAGGGAGACATTAAGTTCTTTGGCGATCTCCTGGTCCCGCGCATCACGGCCGGTGGCGTTCTCGATGTTACGCACCACCTCGGCCACCATGCGGGCCTTGCGATGCACAGAACGCGGCGCCCAGTCATTCTTGCGGATTTCGTCGAGCATGGCGCCACGGATGCGGATACGTGCATAGGTCTGAAAACTGGCACCCTGTGAGGCATCGTAGTTTTTCAGTGCCTCCAGCAGGCCGATCATGCCCGCCTGGATGAGATCGTCCTGCTGCACACTGGGCGGCAGGCGCGACATCAAGTGATAGGCGATACGCTTGACTAGGGGTGCGTATTGCTTGACCTGTGAATCAAAATCATCATTCTGATTAAGAGGCTGATTATAGGCCTCCGCTTCGGCATACATGACCGCTCCGCTCATATCGTCACTCCTGTTTCCTGTTGGCTGGCCAAAATCAGCCGTTCCACGAAGAACTCCAGTTGACCACCGGCATTTGCCGGGATAGGCCAACCATCTGCCTTGCTGGCAAGTTTCTTGAATGCCAGGGCGGACTTGCTTCGAGGAAAGGCTTCAACCACCGCTCGTTGTTTTTGTATTGCTTTGCGTAAAAATTCGTCCTGCGGGACGATACCCATGAAATCAAGCGCCGCATCCAGATAACGATCCGTCACTTTGAGTATTTTGTTGTACAACGCCCGGCCCTCCTGGGCGCTGTTGACCATGTTGGTCACGATACGGAAGCGATAAATGCCGTATTCGCGATTGAGAAGTTTGATGAGCGCGTAGGCATCGGTGATGGAGGCGGGCTCGTCACACACCACCACGATGACTTCCTGCGCTGCCCGGGAAAAGGTCACCACGTTGTCGGAGATACCCGCCGCGGTATCGATGATCAGCACATCCGGCGCATAGCTTATTTCACTGAAGGCACTGATCACTCCGGCATGCTGCGCGGTGCTCAGTTCCGCCATGGCCTGAATGCCCGATGAGGCCGGTACCACTCGCATGCCTTGTGGGCCGGTACACATCACCTCTTCCAGGGTACGTTCTCCGTTGAGTACGTGGGACAAGTCGTATTCCGTGTGCAGGCCCAGCAGGACATCCACATTGGCCAGACCCAGGTCGGCGTCCATCAACATCACGTCCTTGCCCTGACTGGCCAGACAGACACCCATGTTCACGGAGACATTGGTCTTGCCCACGCCGCCTTTGCCACTGGTTACTGCGATCACTCGCACCGGGTGTGGTTTTGTCATGCGGCGCAGCCCCGCTGCTTGATCAATTGGTTCAACCATGAGCATTTGCCACCATCCCGCTAAACGCTAAATTCAAGGATTCCTGTTTCAGCGCCTGATTGGTTTCCTGGGCAATCAGGACCGCCCGGTTGATCAGACTGTGTCCCCGTGCAATATGGATGTCTTCCGGTACACGCTGGCCGTCACTGACATAGCTCACCGGGATGCCGTGTTCCATCACCGCAGATAGCGCGCCACCCAGGCTGGTGGTCTCATCCAGTTTGGTGATGATGCAACCATCGAGATTGATTTCGCCAAAGGCCTTGGCGATTTCCCGCAGGCCGGCGCGGTGGGTGGTGGCGGATAACACCAAGTAGGTTTTTATTTCCGGGGTACTGCCCTTGATCATCTGGAATTGTTGCGAGAGGCGCATGTCGCGCTGGCTCATGCCGGCGGTGTCCACCAGCACCAGATCGCGGTCCGAGAGCAGTTTCAGTGATTCCACCAATTCTTCGTGAGTGTTGGCGATACGCACGGGGATATCCAGGATACGGCCATAGGTACGCAACTGTTCGTGGGCGGCGATGCGATAGCCGTCGGTAGTAACCATGGCCACGCGCTCGCTGCCGTGCTTGAGGGCATAACGCGCAGCAAGTTTGGCGATAGTGGTGGTCTTGCCCACACCGGTGGCGCCCACTAGGGCCACTACCCCACCCTGGTCGAGGATGTCGGTGCTGTCTGCCGGCAGGCTGTGGGCCAGGATGGCCAGAGCATGACGCCAGGCCTTGTCAAATTCCTTGTGTTCGGTGGCGGCGTCGGCGACGCGCTCGCACACCGTGGGGCTCAGGCCCAGTTCCAACAGACAGCGGGTAAGTTTTGCGCGCATTGGATCACGGCGGTTCAGATCACCCCAGGCGAGACTGGCCAGTTGTTGCTCCAGCAGATCGCGCATGCCGTTGATTTCATCTTTCAACTCGATGATGGCGGGATCCTGAGACCACTGAATCTTGTTAGGGGACGGCTTTTCCCGTGCTGTCTTTTTGCGTGGGGTTTCTACTGCTGCCTGGGCCGGCTTTACCGGACGGGGAATCTCCCCCGGGGTTGCCATGGCATCCTGCATGGCAGAAAGCTTCAGGTCGGGTAACGAGACACTGTTGAGCTGAAGGGTGTCATTGGCCAACTCACGTTCCTCGTCCTGCATTATTGCTACATGTTCGGCCGCCTGGGCTGCTGTTGTCTGGCTCGACCTGTGGGCGGCTAATTCATCACCCAGTGCATCCGGCTGCAACAGGGATTCGTCGTAATCCACGGCGGCAATGATTTCGATGCCACCCTCTACCTTGTTATTGGAAAGAATCACTGCGTCGGCACCCAGGGCATCCCGCACCTGTTTGATACCCTGACGCATTTCTTTGGCAAAGAATCTTTTTATTTTCATCCCTTACACCTCTGTCAGTACTGCAATGGTCAAGTCACCCGCCAGGCTAGGTTCCCACCGTGGCCATGATCTTGACCTGTTTGTTATCCGGTATTTCGTTAAAGGCCAACACATGCAGATTGGGGATGCTGTGCCGGACGAAACGCGCCAGTAAGGTTCTCACCGCCTGCGATACCAACAATACCGCTGGTCGGCCGGCGGCTTCCTGACGCTGGGCCTCCTCTGCCAGGGACTTATGCAGATTCTCTGCCAGTCCCGGTTCCAGACCGCCCGCGCCCTCGGCGCCGCCTTGCAGAGTCTGATGCAATATCTGTTCCAGCGATGGATCCAGTGTCAATACAGGCAGCTCGGCACCCATACCACTGATTTGCTGGACAATTGAGCGCCCCAGGGCCACGCGCACGGCGGCGGTCAAAACGCCGGGGTCTTGACTGATGGGGGCATGCTCCGCCAATGTTTCGGCGATGGTGCGCATATCGCGGATGGGAATCTGCTCCTGCAGGAGGCTCTGCAAGACCTTCAGTACCGTGGCCAGGGAGAGCTGCTTGGGCACCAGGTCCTCTACCAGCTTGGGTGCGGTTTCACTCAACTTGTCCAGCAGATGCTGTACCTCTTCATGGCCCAGCAACTCGTCGGCGTGGCTCTGCAGGATGTGACTGAGGTGGGTGGCTACCACGGTGCTCGCGTCCACCACGGTGTAGCCCAGGCTCTGCGCCTGCTCGCGCTGCGAGGGTTCGATCCACACCGCGTCAAGACCGAAGGCGGGATCCACCGTGGGAATACCGGGAATGGTACCGAACACCTGACCCGGGTTGATGGCCATGTCACGCTCGGGATGAATCTCCGCCTCGCCCACCGGCACCCCCATGAGGCTGATGCGATAGGCACTGGGGGCCAGATCCAGATTGTCACGGATATGCACCGAGGGAATCAAAAAGCCCAGTTCCTGTGAGAGTTTCTTGCGCACCCCCTTGATGCGGCCCATGAGCTGTCCACCCTGACTCTTGTCCACCAGAGGGATCAGCCGATAGCCCACTTCCAGGCCGATCATGTCCACGGGTTCCACATCGTCCCAGGTCAGTTCCTTGGTCTCGGGACTGGGGGCCTCCTGTACCGGCGCCGCCACCGCTTGCTCCGCGGCGCGTTTGTTACGCTGCGTCACCCAGTAGGCAGCACCACCGGCCAGGCCGGCAAACAACAGAAAGGCCACATTGGGCATCCCGGGGATCAGCCCCATGACGCCGAGGATGCCGGCGGTAATGGCCAACGCCCGTGGATTGCTGAACAGCTGTCCGAGCACCTGCACCCCCATATTGGTGGCGCTGGAGGCGCGTGTCACCATGAGACCCGCGGCGGTGGAGAGCAGTAGTGCGGGAATTTGAGCCACCAGACCATCGCCGATGGTCAGCAAAGTATAGTTATGCATGGCATCGGAGATACTCATGCCGTGCTGTATCATGCCCACCGTCAGCCCACCGATGATGGTGATCACCAGAATCAGGATACCGGCGATGGCGTCACCACGGACAAACTTGCCGGCGCCATCCATGGAACCGTAGAAGTCCGATTCCCGGGCCACCTCTTCGCGGCGTTGTTTGGCCTCCTCCTGATTGATCATCCCCGCATTGAGATCGGCATCGATAGCCATTTGTTTGCCCGGCATGGAATCCAGGGTGAAACGCGCACTGACCTCCGCGACACGGGTGGCACCCTTGGTCACCACTACAAAATTGATAATCACCAGGATCAGAAAGATCACCAGGCCCACCGCGGTGTTGCCACCCACCACGAATTCACCAAAGGCCTTGATCACCTGCCCAGCGGCATCTGTACCGGTGTGGCCATTCAGCAAAACGATGCGCGTGGAGGCAATATTCAATGCCAGGCGCAACAAGGTCGCCACCAGAATCACCGTGGGAAACACCTCGAAGTCCAATGGCCGGTTCACATACACCGCAGCCAGCAGGATGACCAGCGCCAGCGAAATATTGAAGGTGAAAAACACATCCAGCAGAAACGGCGGCATTGGCACAACCATCATGCCTAGCATCATCATCAACAAAATGGGCGCACCTAATCCGGAACGTAAAAATCGTTGCCCGAAGGCCATCAGTTCAGAGGAATTCATCGCTATACGTCTCGCTTGAGGTCATCAGGAATGGGTACATCGGCATCGAAGTCTGGTGCAATACCACCATTGAGTTCGTAATGCCGCAGTTGATAGACATAGGCCAGCACCTGGGCCACCGCCAGGAACAGGCCTGCGGGGATCTCCCCGTTCAGTTCACAGTTGTAATACAGGGAACGCGCCAGCGGCGGCGCCGATAACAGAGGAACGTCATTGGCCAGGGCGATACGCCGAATGTGACCGGCCACTTCATCGGCGCCCAGCGCCACCACAACGGGAGCGCTCATACTTGTCTGGTCATAGCGCAGGGCTACGGCAAAGTGCGTGGGATTGGTGATCACCACATCGGCCTTGGGCACCTCCTGCATCATGCGCCGTTGGGAGATCTCCTGTTGAGTCTGGCGAATCTTGCCCTTGAGTTCGGGATTACCTTCCGTTTCCTTGCTCTCGTCCTTCACTTCCTGGCGGGTCATCTTTTGTTTACGGTTGTGATCCCACAACTGGAAGGGAGCATCCACCAGGGCAACAAAAATCAACATACTGCTGAGCAACAGGAACACCCACATCAGCTCTGAAGCCATGCGCGCAATACCCTCTTCCAGGCTTTCCGTGCCAAGATTCAAGAATCCTTCAATGTGATCTTTCAAAAGCATATAGCCCATGGAACCCACGAGTAGAAACTTTGCCAGCGCCTTGCCCAGCTCCATGAAGCCCTTGGGTGAAAATACACGCCCCAGTCCCTTGATCGGGTCCAGTTTTTTGAGATCAGGCTGCAGCGGCTTGCCACTGAATGACCAGCCGCCCATGGCCATGGGTGCAACAATGGCTGCGGCCACCAGCAAAATGAAAAAAGGTGTCAGAGCACCGATTGCAAACTGTAAGGCATCGAAAAAGAACGTCGGATATGACTGCAAATCGTAAATGCGCTCGCGCTCCAGAAACAGGAATGAACGCAGTATTTGCATGAGATCCTCCACCAGGCCACTACCCAGGAAAATGAAACCGACTCCCGAGACAAGCAACATCAATAGGGTGGTGAGTTCCTTGGAGCGGGCGATTTCACCCTTATTACGCGAATCCTGTTTGCGCTTGGCCGTCGCCTGTTCGGTGCGTTCCTGAC
>DRKQ01000101.1 GCA_011051685.1 Gammaproteobacteria bacterium | reverse complement strand
TTCGCATAGCAACATCTCCTTGCACAGTTTGTTGTAGTCACATCCCTTTCGTTGCGCTTACCAGTATGTCATCGGGTTTGTTGCCGCAGATCTTTAGTGGTTTATTGGCCCGCTCATGAGTCTCCCTTGTCGTTTGTTCTGGCGTTCCTTTGACCCTATTTATTTGGGGTCTATAGTTGGAAGTGAATAGTGGAAATCTGTTTGTTCATCTCGTAAGCCTTTTGACAGGTTGTATATGGATTGACAAGGAAACCTCGCCTTTCGAACAGTAGAGGTGGGGTGCATAGGGAAAGTGGGGTTATGGCAAACATTCTCATTGCGGACGATTCGGCATTCCTGCGCCGGATATTGTGCGCAAGCCTCAGGGATATGGGGCATACGGTGGTGGAGGCAGCCGATGGTCAGGAAGCTCTGAAAATGGCACTGGACCAGTCATTCGATATGCTTATCTCCGATATCAATATGCCGATACTGGATGGTCTGGATCTAGTGGAAAAACTGCGTGCCCTGCCCGATTACAAAAATATTCCCATTCTGATACTCAGCGGAGAGTCATCGAGGGATATCAAGCAACGCGGCAAGGACCTGGGGATTACAGGATGGATGGTGAAGCCTTTTAATCCTGAAAGATTAATGGCCGTCATAAACAAGACAGTGGGTCTGCAGGCGACAAAGTGAAAGGATGTTGAACATCCTGGGCTGAATGATTTCATCTCACATTTCCGCTGTCCCAGAATTAAACAGAGGTTCCTAAAGTTTTTTGTTGATCCTGCTCCTGGTGACACTCATGGACTTTTCGTTTTCTGTACGGCTTGCATAGCCAAAGCGCTCAGCTGGCCCAGGGTGTCTGCCGCCGTTGGCCTGTCCTGCCGTTTTGCGGCGGCCTCCACCTCGGCCGCAATCTGGCTGAGTTCCGGCTGACCCACACTGGCGCCAATTCCTTTGAGCTTGTGGGCCTCGGACTGAAGGTTTTCCCAGTCATGAAGAGTGGCGGCGCGGGTCATCGATGCCACTCGATCGGGCAGCCCCTGCAGAAATTGTGCAGTGATGCGTTGCAAGGTATTCGCCAGGGCATCCTCGTCGCCTGGCAGTGGGCCGTCGGGGCGCTCATCGATAGGCAGATAATCGCTCAGCAACCGGTTGAATTGAGGGAGGTCCAGGGGTTTGCTGAGAAACGCGTCATGGCCCGCCTCGGCGCACTGCCGTTGATCCTCCTGCATGGCATTGGCGGTGAGGGCCACAATGGGGCCCGTGTAACCCTCCTGCCGCAAACGGGCAGTAGCCTCCAGGCCGCCCATGACGGGCATCTGCATGTCCATGAGCACCAGGTCGAATGAGCCTGCCATGGCCTGTTGCAGTGCGGCTTCGCCGTTTTCCACCAGGCATACCTCGGCGCCGCGTTTTTCGAGGTAATGGCGGATCAGGCATTGATTGTCGGGGTTGTCTTCGGCCAGCAGAACCCTGCCGCGCAGCCGTGGCAGGTCTGCATCATCATTGCCGCGATCTGGAACCGTTTGAGGGACCTGTGCCGCATCCGCGATGATATCCTCTGCGGCAACATCACCACTGTAGATGCTTGCCTCAAACAGGCTGCCGCGGCCCAGCTGGCTTTCGACACGAATACCGCCGCCCAGCTTTTCCGCAAGCTGTCGGGAGATGTACAGGCCGAGACCGGAACCGCCAAAACGGCGCGTGGTAGTGGCATCGGCCTGGCTGAAGCGCTGAAACAGTTTCTTTTGTTGGGCTTTACTCAGGCCAATACCCGTGTCCCGCACAGCGAAGTACACCATGGCTTGTTCGGCATCCCAGTGGACCTCGACGTGCACGCTACCCTGCTCGGTGAATTTTATGGCGTTGTTGCACAGGTTGAAGAGGATCTGCTTGAGTCGCGTGGGATCCGTGGCGATTTTTGCCGGTAGCGGGTAATGCTGTTGGATGGAAAAATCCAGTCGTTTGTCCTTGGCCGTGAGCGCCACCACGGAGCGCACTTCCTCCAGGATGTGCAGCAGGTCACAGGGGATGATCTCGATGTCCAGCTTGTCCGATTCGATCTTGGAGAGATCCAGGATGTCATTGATGATGCCCAGCAGGTGCTTGCCAGTGCGGGCAATGGTGCTGATGGCGCCTTTGCGTTGCTTTTCATCCAGGTCGTTGTCCTGCAGCATATCGGCGTAACCGATGATCGCTGTCAGGGGCGTGCGGATCTCGTGGCTCATATTGGCAAGAAACTGACTCTTTGCCTGGTTGGCCGTCTCCGCCCTGGCATTGGCCTGCTTAAGTTGGCGGGTACGTCTGGCGACGATCTCTTCCAGATTCTTGTTTTGTTCATTGACGATCTGGTAGAGCTGCTGGGTTTGCAAGGCATTGGCGGTGCTGAACAGGATCATGGACAAGATGTTGAGCGACGCGCCCCTGATGTTTGCTATTTCATCGGACAGGCGGCCGACAAACATGCCCATGACCCGCGAGCGTGTGCTGATGGCATGGAGGATCAGGGGTTTGCCGTTTTCGGCCTGTTCGATAATGGCGCGGGTCTGGCCCAGGGCCCAGGCGAAGGTGCCCTGCTCGATCTGCCGGTCGATGTCTGCTTGTAATTCCGCCTCAAGTTCGGGGGGAGCGCAATCGGTAATGACAAACTCCTGGGTTTCGTCATCCACCACCATAAAGACCGATGCCTCAAATTGTAACAGTTGTACCAGCCGGTTTCGTGCACAGGCCATAATGGTGGCGGGATCAACGTGCTGATCAAGCGTGCCCTGAAAATCCCCCAGGCTGGCACCGATCTCCAGGGCATTGACAAACCACTCGCGCAGCTCCTCGAGTTGTTGCAGGCGGGATTCTATGGATTGTGGGTCGGTGGTCGGCATCATGAAGATTGCGGCAGGATAACCTTGATCGCTTCACTGAATTGATGTGCCGTTTGTTCCAGCGTGGGGGCGAGGACGCTGGGTGAAAGCCCCAATTGATCCCATGCTGCGGCATCCAGGGGCGGGACAAACCCCTCACCGCTGGCACCGAGACGCATGGCGCTGGTGAGGATATCGGCGAGGTGGACAATGGCGGCGTCAACCTGAGGTCCTCCGGCAATGGAGGGTCGGTGATGATATTTGACGGCATTGACAGTGTGTTCGGGCAACTTCCAGCTTTTGAGCAACAGGCTGCCCACGGCCGCATGGTCAAAGCCGATGATGTCGTGTTCGGCCCTGAACAAGAGCGTCTGGCTGGCCGCAGCGTGATCGAGTGCCTTACCAGCCAGTTCCGGTATGGTCATGAACATGAGCAGGCGGCCAAGATCATGGAGCAGAGCAGCGACGAAGAAGCGCTCCACATTGGCCTCGTGGCGATAGCCTGCGAGTATGCGTGCGACCACCGCACAGGCCACGGAATGTGACCAGAAGTCCCTGGTGTCGAGGCGTTCACTACTGACGCCTTCAAAGATCGTGAACACGGAGGTGGCCAGGGCAAGGTCACGGAGTTGAGCCGTGCCCAGTACGGTAATGGCGCGGGAGATGGTGTCGATTTTCGATGGGAAACTGTAGAGGGCGCTATTGGCAACGCGCAACAGGCGCGCGGTGAGGCCGCTATCGGTACAGATTACCTGTTCGATGTCACGGTTGGAACTGTTGGGATCATCGATGGCCGCACTCAACTGATGATAGACAGTGGGCAGCGAAGAGATATTCTGCGTCTCCCTGACAACGCGTTCAGCCGTCCAGTTCATTGGCCTTGCTCACTAGTTGTCGGGCGGTATTGCGAATACTCAAGCGGAACAATTCCGCCATGGCGGGATGTTGCAGATCGGTATGGCGAAAGCGTTCCCGGTTTTGCTGTTCGGCCAGCTGCAGGATGGCGGGGTCGATCTCCTGATATTCCTCCGCCGCAACCTGTTGAGGATCCACTCCGTCGATATCTGCCTCGGTAAGCCCCCAGGTATGGAATACCTTGAGATGTTTTTCCGTGAGTTCAGTGCCTGCCGCCAGCAACACCCGACCTGAATGATGCTTGGCATCTGCCGCGAGAACCATGCCGGGTTTGAGGTCTT
>DRKQ01000100.1 GCA_011051685.1 Gammaproteobacteria bacterium | reverse complement strand
CAATAAAACCGTTATTGGCCGGTGCCTATCGTTGTTACCGACGTGGTTTTTTTATACCCCCTCGTCAATATCAACGATGGACAAAAAACTAGCAAAGTGGTCACTATTTGTCAATTCCGATAAACAATTCGCGAGGTGCAATAAGCGTTGTAACTTATTGATTAAAAAGGATGATAAGAGCCTAAACCAAGGGTTTTTGCGGAGTTCTGTGAGGCTTTATCAGGGTAAATGGTTAAAAAGTGATCTATTTTGAAGTAAATTCATCGAGTCTTGGATTAGTTATAACATATAACAATATATAGTCTTTTTTCGGGCTGCTGTTGGCATCAGGTTTTCTTGGAAAGTGAATTGGCGCAGTGGGTTGGGGGGTGTGGCTGGCCTCCTGCCTGCCAATAACCTTCCATTCCTGTCTGATAGATTTGTGACATAATCTCGTCGATGTGCCAATGTGGGCGCTTCGCCTTCTTGCATGCCGAACAACAACCAGGGATTGAGTTTTATGTTTATGCTTGCGGCAACCTTTTTGCTTTTGTCTGGCGTTGCCAGTCTCACTTATCAGGTGGTATGGGTCAGGTTGTTGGGTTTGAGCATGGGTTCCACCAGTGCATCCATCAGCACGGTGTTGGCAGCCTTCTTTCTCGGGCTTGCGCTGGGCAGTTATCTGGCAGAACGCATTACCCGCAACCGCATCAATGATCTCAAGCCATATATTGCGCTGGAGATGATTATTGGCGTGTCGGGCTTGGTGTTGTTGCCCATTCTCCTGAATCTGGATGCCATCATGGCTGCTACCCCGGCCTTGGGTGCCACCATCCCCAACAAGTTTGCGGTGACCACTGCCTTGTTGTTGATACCCACGGTGTGCATGGGCGCCACCTTCCCGGTGATGGCGTCGATTCTGATCCGCCGCAAAAACGAGGTGGGGGCGCGTGTCAGTCAGCTTTACAGCCTGAATACAGCGGGGGCAGTGCTGGGTGCGGCGCTGGCCGGTTTTTTCTTTGTGCCCAATTGGGGCTTGGACGGGGCGGTATATATTGCCTTTAGTCTGAATCTGCTGATTGTAGTGCTGGCCGTGTATCTGAACCGGCAGATCGAGCTACCTCCTCTGGAGGCCGTTGTGCCAACCTCGGGGCACGAGGGGGACACTGCGGTTGCGATTGCCGAGGAGGCTCCGTTGCGCGGCCGGGCGCTGCTGGTTTTGTTTGCCACCGGCCTGGTGGCCATTGCCACCGAGGTGGGCTGGACCAAGTATTTGTCGATTTTCACCGGAACCACTATTTATGGTTTTGCCGCCATTCTCACCATCTTCCTGATCGGTATTGCTGCGGGGTCCTGGGCCATCAGGTCGCACCTGGAGCGCATGCGGCGTCCCGAGTTATGGATGGCCTTTGGTCTGGTATTGTTGGGTGGCTCCTTGTTGCTGACACGTGCCGGCCTGACCTGGGTTCCGCCCATTTACCAGGCCATCAATCATTTTCCGGTGGAGCCTTGGCTGAAGCATGGTGTGAAATATGCGTTTGTATTTATGCTGTTGTTTCCTCCCACCTTTTTGTTTGGCGCTCTATTTCCTCTCAATCTGCGGCTTTACTGTGGCAATCTGCAGGGAGTGCGTGCACGCATTGGCAAGGCCTATGCGGTCAATACGGTGGCAAGTATTTTTGGTTCCATCATGGCGGGATTCTGGCTGATCCCTGACTACGGCACCGATGTTTTGCTGACATCCATGGCGGTGGTTTTGCTGGTATTACCATTTTTGTTTGTGCCTGCGTTGCGCACCCAGGCTGCGCGTGTCGCCATTGCCTCGCTCACGGTGTTGACGGTGTCCCTCAGTTGGTTGTTGCCACACCTTGATTACAAGGATCTAATCAGTGCGGTGCAGTACGATGAAAAATCCTTTTTTGGCAAGAAGCCCACCTATCTGTTTCTCAAGGAGGGCAAGGCCGGCGTGATCAGCATGGTGACCTACGATGACCGGCGCGTACAACTGCAGAACAATGGCCTGAACGAGTCTTTTATTGATCTTGAAGATGAAAACAATGTGTTGCTGGTGGAGAGCTTGCTGGGCCTGGTGCCGTACATGCTGCATGAGGATCCCAAGTCGGCTTTTGTGGTGGGTTTTGGGGGAGGCATCACCACCAAGGCCCTGACCTTCACCAAGCTGGAATCCATTCGGGTGGTGGAGCTGGAGCCTGCGGTGATCGAGGCCGGACAGGCCATTGTGGGGGGGGAGATTCCCGCCCTGCAGGATCCGCGCGTGACCCTGACCATCAACGATGCACGCAACACGCTGCTCACCGAAAGCACGACATATGACATTATTGCGGCGCAGCCGTCACACCCTTGGCTGGCGCGGGCCTCCAATGTGTTTACCAAAGAATTTTTCGAGCTGGTTCGCTCGCGGCTCAATGAAGGGGGTATTTATGGCCAATGGGTGAACCTCTTCCATATGGACGCCACTACCTTGAGGTCTCTGTTACACGCCTTTTATGAGGTGTTTCCCCAGGGAATGACATTTGCCAATCTCGATAGTGGCGATTTTATAATGTTTGGTTCCAATCAGCCTTTGGTATTTGATTTTGCCGACATGCAGCATCACTTTGCCGAGCCCAAGATCAAGGCGGCGTTGAACTATCACAAGATTTACGCTCCCAGGGATTTGCTCTGGTATTTTGCGCTGTCGCGCGAGCAGGCGCTGGAGGCCTCGCTGGGGGTGCCTGCCAACAGCGATACCAACATCCTTTCCGAGGTGCGCTTGTCGGCCTTTGATGCCGATCCCAGCGGCAGGGAGAGCCCCTATAATTTTCTCAAAGACCACTACACCTTTCATGTGCGGCCTTATTTTGCGCGTGATGTGGTGGAGCGGCTCTACCAGGTGGGTACCTACTATTTGTCGACCTGGGATGAGCTGGACATAGCACAAAATGTGGCGGATCAGTTGCGTGATCTTGATCCGGTCAAGGCCAGGGGGATCGAATACGAGGAACTCTGGGTGCGTTTTGAGTTTGCCAAGGCCGAAAAGCTGTACCAGGAACATGAACAGTGGCCGGATCGCACGCACATGCAACAGGCCCTGGCCCTGGCGGAGCAAAAGCGTTTTGCCGAGGCGCAGGCCATTGTGCCGAAGGTGCAGCTTGAGGGGCTTCGCAGAACGCTGGCGGCTCGCTTGTTGTATGAACAGGAGCGTTATGATGAGCTGATCGCGTTGAACGCCAAGTACGATGGGGAAAAACTCTGGCGTCTCACGGCGCTGGCGCGCAAGGACCTGATAAAGGCGGGAACCGCATTGCATGCTCTGATTCAACGCGTATCGCCCGGCCTGCCCCAGTGGCGTGTTCTGGCGGCATATTACGGCGCTATCAATGATCAACCGCAGTTGGTTCATGCCGCGCGGCAGATCATCCAGCAACAGGACAAGGAAATAAAGCGTGTGCGCAAGTTGTTGGATAAGGCTGTGAAAGTCGCCGACAGTGAGCGTTCGCTGGCGTTGTTGAAACGCCTTGATCGATTGCATCCGCAAGAGGATTCTGAATTAAAGATTCTGCGCAAGAAAGTGGCGAGACTCGCCAATGGTGTGACAAAGGTATAGGCTGGATATTCGCGGGTGCGGGGAAGGCATTGCGGGATGTGTGACTCAGATGAACACATGGCAGGGAGCCAAGATGCGCATGTTGGCCCTGACGGCTTGAGTCCCGGACGAAATAACTAGTTGGCGAATAATTCAGGAGGTGGCATGAAAGGCTATCAGCATATCTTGTGTGCGGTAGATCTGACGCAGGAGAATACCGAGGTATTTGCCCGCGCACAGGCATTGGCAATACACGATCAGGCGCAACTCACCCTGTTGCACGTTGTGGAATATGTACCCATCGACCTGGCCAATGAACTGGTGTTACCACAGCAACAGGAGATCGAACAACAGCTGGTAAAACAGGCGGAGAAGGCGCTGCAAGAAATGGCCCATAGTGCTTCGTTGCCGGTGAACACCGAAGTGGTGCAGGGTTCGGTGAAGTCGGAAATCGTGTTGTATGCGGAAGAAAATAACGTTGACCTGCTGGTGCTTGGTCGTCATGGCCGCCATGGTTTGTCGCGGCTGTTGGGGTCGGTGGCCAATGCAGTGGTGCATCATGCGCCCTGTGATGTGCTGACGGTGCGTATTGGCGAATAGCGTGTACGATGCCTGCACAGGCCTGGGGCAAATCGGGCACCAGGGTAAGGCGCCCGATCATGTCTTGCACCAATGCAAGGCAGTGTTTCTACTGCAAATTATTTCCCGAGCTTTTTTCTTAGAATTGCGTTGACAGGTCCGCGAGGATTGGTCTAGCATCGGTGGCCATAGATAAAACTGATAATTGATTTTATTGGATTAATAATAATATTCTGATATACGCGATGAGTGGCGTGTCAGAACCGATAAGAATAAAAGCAACGTTTCGATCGAACAGTTCAGGCTGCAAGGCCCGCTTCACTCTGCGTCGTGGCGCGCGCAAATTGATTGTGTGTAGGCAGGGCGCAGCCAAGAAGGCGAATAAGAAACTGCGACGATGACGATGAGGGGCTGGCAATACTAGCCTGCAGATAATAACAAGCGGATAAAATGCCGAGAGGCTCCGCAAAGAATTGAGGGAGAGCAAGCGGCTACTTCGGCTGGCTTGAATTAGCAGAAGTCTGAAAAATTTCCATGCCACAGCGGGAGCTGTGAAACGAGAGTGCTTTGCCAGTCTTTACGCTGGCAGGGGCGGTGTTTTTCGCGTTCAACCATTTTGGGTGGCGAATCACCAATAAAACAACAATTGATAAACAATGTGTCGAGGAAAGAAATGGCAGTGAACAACCGTTTGATCAATCCGGGTGCGGGTTTTGCCAGGGCTGGATTTGCCGGGATGCTGTGTCTGGCGCTCTTGCTGATGTCCTCCGTGGCGATGGCTGCCAAGTATGATGTAGCGCCACCCAGTGGTGCCTACAAGGGTGAGGATGTGCCGCAGCCCATCGAGTTTCCGCACAACAAACATGTCAAGGAAAATGGCATCAACTGCATGTACTGCCATACCTATGCGCGCCGTTCCAAGGTGGCCGGTATTCCGCCGACCAGCAAGTGCATGGGTTGCCATAAGGTGATCGCCACCGACAAGCCGCGCATCCAGAAGCTGACCAAATACTGGGAAGACAAGACCCCGCCGGTGTGGAAGAAGGTTCATGACGTACCTGACTTCGTACACTTCACCCATCAGAAACATTTGAAAAAGTTGGTGTTCGATCGTGACTTCCCTGTGGAGAACGTCAAGGAAGTGTGCGCCTTTTGTCATGGTGAGCTGGAAAACATGACTGTGGCCAAGAAGGTCAAGCCCTTGAACATGGGGTTCTGTGTGCGCTGCCATATCAAGAACAAGGAGCTCGGCGCGCCGGGTGATTGCTGGAAGTGCCACAAGTAGCAAGCAAGATAAACGCTACCGATTTAATTGAGCGGAAGAGACTGGACTAACGATTATGAGTGAAACGATGAGCGGAAAAATGAACCGTAGAAGTTTCCTGAAGGTGATGGGCTGGAGTACGGCCGGGGCAACCCTGGCGGGTTGCGACCTGCCTTCCACCGTCACCTTGGAGGAAGGCAAGGAGGATGTGGTTTCCTACCTAATGCCGGAAGAATATGTCATTCCCGGGGTGGGTGTGTGGTACGCCTCAACCTGTACCCAGTGTGCTGCGGCGTGCGGCATCCATGGCCGGGTGCGCGAAGGACGCGTGCTCAAGCTGGAAGGCAATCCGGATGCATCCCTGAATCACGGTAAGCTGTGCATGATGGGGCAGGCCGGCGTGCAGGGCCATTACAACCCCGACCGCATCACTTCTCCGTTGATGCGCAGTGGCGGAAACCTGACCCCGGTGAGTTGGGACAAGGCCCTTGCCTTGCTGGAAGAGAAATTGGGCGCCGTGAATGGCGAACGTTTTGCCTGGTTTACCGGCACCATCAGTGGCCATCAGGCGGCGCTGGTGGATAATCATCTCGAAGCCATGGGTTCCAGCACCCATTATGTGCATGAGGTGGTGAATAACGCCGTCTCCCGTGCTGTGTACCAGGACATGCTGGGTGAGAGCAATCCCCGGCTGCGCCTCGACAAGGCGAAAATGATTGTTTCCTTTGGCGCCGATTTCATGGGCGCCAGCGTATCCCCGGTGCATTACGCCGGCCAGTACGCCAAGTTCCGAACCAATAAAGAGCGTGGCCTGCTGGTGCAGGTGGAACCCAAGATGTCCCTCACCGGTGGCAGTGCAGACCTGTGGCTGGCCATCAAGCCGGGTACCGAGGCGGTGCTGGCGCTGGGGATGGCCAATCTGTTGCTCAACAAGATCAAGGTGAGTGACGCAGGCATCCCGGCGGATGTGCGCAGCCTGATCGACAGTCATGACATCACCAAGGTGGCGCGTATTACCGGCGTGGCCGGGCATCGCATTCAGCGAGTCACCCAATTGCTTACCGAGCGTTCACCGAGCCTGGTATTGCCAGGTGCCAACGCAGAGGGCCAGGCCCAGGGTTACGACACGGTTGCGGCCATCATGATGCTCAACCACATTCTCGGCAACGTGGGCAAGACCATCGAGTCGTCCGGCGAGTTCCCCTTCCCGCAGTTGATGGCCAGGCAGGGTGGCACCGCCGACCTGCTGGCCTTTGCCGAGGCGGCGAAGAGCCAGAAGCTGGATGCGGTGATCTTCCATGGCAGCAATCCGTTGTTTACCGCTCCTGCCAGTCTGGGTTTGAGCGAAGCCATGGCGAGTATCGGTTTCAAGGTGGCCATTGCCCAGTTCCCGGATGAGACTAGCATGGCTGCCGATCTGGTATTGCCGGTGAATTCCTATCTGGAAGATTGGGGCACGCAGGTGCCGGCGAACCAGGGCGAGGACGCCGCCATCCATGTGCAGCAGCCCCTGATGGAAAAGCTGCATGCCGACACCAGGGGGTTTGGCGATATTCTGCTGACTCTGCTCAAGCAGCGTAAGAACGATGAGTACGCACAGTTCGAGGACTATTACGCCTACCTGCGCAACGCCTTTGCAGCAATGCCGGCCGGGGTGAAAAACAACGCCAAGAACAATAACGAGTTCTGGAACACGGCATTGCAAACCGGCGTGATCAAGGTGGCGTCCGGCGCCAGACAGCTGTCATCCAAGGTGGTGTCCTTTGCCGCGCCTGCGGAGGGTGGCGCTGGCCTTACCCTGATACCTTCTCCGCGCCTGGGTCTGTTCGATGGGCGTCATGCCAATCTGCCCTGGTTGCAAGAGGCGCCGGATCAGATCAGCAAGGTGGTGTGGGACTCCTGGGCAGAGATGCATCCGGCGACTGCGGCAAAGCTGGGTATCAATGATCGCGATCTGATCAAGGTAAGTTCTGCCCAGGGAAATATCACTCTGCGTGTGACGCTGCTCAAGGGCATGAATGCAGATGCCATTGCGGTGCCGTTGGGCAATGGGCACACAGACTATGGTCGATACGCCAAGGATTTGGGCGTCAACCCGTTACAAATTCTGGATGCCATTAAAGAGAAGAAAACGGGCGAGTTGGCCATGTATGGCACGCAAGTAACCGTCAAAAAGGTAGGCCCGGCAGATGATGTCTCCTTGGTGCGCATGGGAGCCAGTGATACGCAGGCAGGACGCAAGCTGGTGGCCACCATCCCTGTTGAACAGTTGCGTCGTACGGAGGGATCATAATCATGTCCTTAGACAATATTCTTAATCACTGGTCAGACTATCGTAAAGGCGCCGAAGAAGGCGGCCATCATGATTACGAACATCGTTGGGCCATGGCCATCAATCTGGATCTGTGTATTGGTTGCAATGCCTGCTCCACGGCCTGTTACGCAGAGAACAACCTTGCCGTGGTGGGCAAGCAGAAGTTCGAGAAGGGCCAGGCCATGCACTGGATGCGCATCGAGCGCTATTGGGATCAGCAGGAGCTGGAACATCCGGAGCAGGGTGCCAGTTTCCTGCCCATGATGTGTCAGCAGTGTGGCGCGGCCACCTGTGAACCGGTATGCCCGGTGGCGGCCACCTACCACACTCCCGATGGCCTTAATGCACAGGTGTACAACCGTTGTATCGGCTCCCGTTATTGCTCCAATAACTGTCCATTCCGGGTACGCTACTTCAACTTCTATTCCTATTACGAGTCTTCCTGGCCGCAGCCGTTGGAGCAACAGCTCAATCCCGATCTGTCGGTGCGTGACAAAGGTGTTATGGAGAAGTGTACCTTCTGTGTACAGCGCATCCGCACAGTGAAGGACAAGGCCTACATGGAAGATCGCAAGGTGGAAGATGGTGAAGTAACCCCCGCCTGTGCCCAGGCCTGTCCCACATCGGCCATTGTTTTTGGCGACACAATGGATGAAAACAGCCGTGTGGCTAAGCTCTGGAAGAAGCATCAGGTGGAACGCGGTGTGTATCAGAAGACCCGGCATGCGAAAAAGAATGCCGACCTGCGTGGCTACCGCATCTTTGAAGAGCTTAACGTGGATCCATCGGTAATGTATCTCGAGCGTGTACGCGAAGACGTGTGAATCCGTTGACACAGAGAGATTGTTGCAAAGAGATTGTTGCAAAGAGAAACAGACTTTTTAAGCAGAGCCGTCAAAAAGATTAAGGTGATATAACAATGACGATGGTCACAGAAAAAGACATTAACGAGCAGATAGCGTGGGCCAAAATCAACACCGATGTGTTGAAGAGTATGGAAAATCCGCGTCCTGCCTACTGGGTGACGTTGGCTGTATGTTTGGCGATGATATCAACGGCGGTAATTGCTGAATACATTCAGTACACCACGGGCATGGGGCCGGCCAATCTGAACAATCCACACATGTGGGATATGTACATTGCCACATTCGTGTTCTGGATCGGTATGAGCCACTCCGGGACGTTGCTCTCGGCCATTTTGCATTTGATTCACGCCGACTGGCGAAAACCGATCTACCGCTTCGCCGAGGCCATGACCACGTTCTCACTGATGACTGCCGGCCTGTTTCCCATCATTCATCTGGGCCGTGTATGGAACATGTACTGGGTGCTGCCCTATGTGAGTGACCGGGGTCACTGGCCGAACTTCCGTTCACCCCTGGTGTGGGACGCCTTTGCCATCAGCACCTATTTGTCCGCTTCCATGCTGTTCCTGTTTGTGGGCATGATCCCGGATCTGGCCATTTGCCGGGATAACACCACGGGCTGGCGCAAGAAGCTGTACACCGTGTTGTCTCTGGGCTGGGTGGGCAGTGACCAGCAATGGCGCAACTTCCGCAAGATATATCTGCTCATGGCCTGTTTCCTGATTCCGCTGGCGGTGTCGGTGCATTCCATCGTGTCAGCTGACTTTGCCATGTCCATCATGCCAGGCTGGCATATCACCACCTTCCCGCCGTACTTTGTGGCTGGTGCCTTGTATTCCGGTTGTGCGGCCATTATCACCTTGTTCATTCTGCTGCGTTATTTCTTCCGCTTCGAGGAATACATGACGCTGCCCATCATGGAAAAGACCTGCAAGCTGACCTTTGCCATTGCCATGGTGTGGACCTATCTGAATCTCGTCGAGTTCGCCTCGGTCTGGTATGGCCATGATATCTACAACAAGGAACTGCTGATCGCCAAGGCCACCGGGCCCTATGCCTGGGTCTTCTGGACCATGATTTTCTGTGGCTCCGTGCTGCCGTTCGCTCTGGCGTTCCGATCCCTGCGTCGGCACATGCCGACCATGTTTATCGTCTCTCTGGGACTGAATCTTGGCATGTTCTTCGAACGCTGGATGATCGTGGCGCCGACCCTGTCCATGGCCCACGAGCCCCATCAATGGGATGTTATGTGGGGCAGTATTGTTGAATGGGCCATCGTCTTCGGCAGCTTTGGCTGGTTTGGCATGCTGTTCCTGATTTTTGTCAAGGTGTTCCCGTCGGTCTCCATGTATGAAGTCAAGGAAATGGTTTTCCATCGTAGACGATCGCAGGGCGAAGAGGATGTGGCGCGCATGACCGACCACGCAAAACCGGCGACGCAGGAGGGTACATAAATGAGTAAGAGAAGAATGATGGCATTGTTCAGCGACTTCGATGAAGCCCATGCCGCTATTGCAGACATCCGCCGCAATGAGGTACCGGGTCTGACCGTTGATGATCTCACCATGAAGTCCCCCATCGAGCACCCGGAAGTAGAAGAGGTGCTGGGAGACAGACCCGTGCATATCCAGAAGTTCACCCTCTTTGGCGCGCTCTTTGGTCTGACCTTCGGCTTTCTGTTTTTGTCCGGTGCGCAGGCGACATTCCTGGTTCAGCCACAGGGGGGCAAGCCAGTGATACCTTTGCCTTCCAATTTTGTTCTGATGTACGAGATGCTGATTTTCTTCGGTGTGTGGTGCACGTTTTTTGCTTTCCTGTTTCTATCGGGTCTGCTACGCAAGCGTCCCACGTTGTACAGTGAAAAGGTCAGTCTTGATCAGGTTGCAATCATGGTTGAAGTCGATGACAGTATTTCTGATTCGCTGAAAAACCTGTTCCAAAAGCACCGGGTATTAGAAATTCGAGAAGAGGCCGTTTGAAGATGCACGCAAACAATCATTCAATAAAACGCGTGGCAGTATTACTTACCGCGTTGTCATTACCATCTGCTGTCATGGCGTGGCCATGGTCTCAGGACATGATGAACCAACCCAGCATCAAGCCGCAGGAAGGTGTGATGACACCATTTCCACATCGTTCCGTCCCGGTGATGGGCATCCCCACCAAGGTGGCGAGTCGTGATGAGGCCAAGGATCTGGTCAATCCGATTCCGCTCAGTGCCGCTTCTCTGAAAAAGGGGCGCACCCTGTTCCGTATATACTGCGCAGCCTGCCACGGTCTGTCTGGAAAGGCGGATTCCCCGGTGAGCGGTAAGATCGGTGCTATCGATCTTACGGATGACTATGTACAGAAAACCCTCACCGAAGGTTGGGTGTGGGGCACCATTACGTTTGGCAGTTTCGTGATGCCGGCCTATGGCGTACCAGGCGAACAGGGCGGATCTAATGATCTCTCTGTGGAAGAGCGCTGGCATGTGGTCAATTACGTCAAGAATGGCCTGGTGAAAGAATCCCAGGTCGCAGCAAAATAACATGCGATGAGCGCAACGGCGCTTGGGCGATAAGCATAGATAAAAGAAGGGGTATCGGATAAATGGAAAATTTTGGCAGCTGGTCGGTGTTGACCACAAATTTCCTCGTCGTGTTGTATCTGGCGCTGGCGGGTGTGACCTTCGCATCCATTCTCCACCTGGCCAATGGCAAGTGGCGATTCCAGGTGCGGTACTTTGCTGTTGCCACGGCAGGCCTGTTTCCGCTGGCCGGTGTCTTGCTCCTGATTTTGTTGTCCAGTGGTGAAAATACCTTTCAATGGTTATCCCATGCACATGAGGGTGAGCATCATTTGAACGGCTGGCATGATTATGGATTCCTCGTGGCGCGGCAGATACTGGGCTTCCTGGTGGTGTCAGGCTTCTTTTTATTGTTCATCAAGTATCAACACATGACGGATGTCAGTGACGATCCCAAAGTGCATCGCACGTTCCGCAACATCGCCCTGACCATTCCCGGTGTGTACGTGCTGTACGGTACTATGATTGCCTGGGATTTTGAGATGACCATGATTCCGGGCTGGCATAGCGCGAGCTATGGTGTGTACCAGTTTGTCAGCATGTTTCATTTCTTCCTGGCGTTCTTCGCCATTGTTCTCATCATGCTGTATCGTTCTGGCAAGGTAGCCAAGCCGTACAAACCCTTTGTGTTCAATTATCTTGCACAGATGATGCTGGCCTTCACCATACTCTGGACCTATTTCTACTTCACTCAATACCTCATCATGTGGTACGGCCGACTGCCTTACGAGATGGATCGCTTTTTTGCAATGATGAACAACGGCCTGGCCCCCTTGTGGTGGACCTTCCTGGTGTTGAAGTTCATTATCCCGTTTGTCACCTTCGCCACCTGGACGCCCAATCGGCACAGTCCCAATGCCATTATGTTTGTTTCGTTCAGCATTGTTTTAGGTACCTGGATCGAACGTTACACCTGGATTTCAGGGTCGGTGTCACCCGAGTATTATCATATTCCCATGAGTTCCATCTTTGATATCGTGGTGACTCTGGTGGTGGCCGCCGCAGCCTGGTTCTCCATGCGCATGGTGATGACCAAGTACGGACTGGTGCGCGCCTGACCCGTTCTGTGCGTGGCCACAGGAAATACGTCGCCACAGGAAATACAAAGAAGGGCCCTTTGGGGCCCTTTTTTATCACAGGCTGTTCTGGAACCGCTGCTTCCTTCGTCTCTCGGTAGCGGTGATTACCGATAATATTAAGGATCTCAAAATTGGTTTAATGTCCTTGATAGGGAATCTGTAAATCCCACGCCTTTAGGCGGCATCATTGCTTTTACATCCTTTTATGCCCCAGAGGGTACTCCCCTTGAGGGGAGGGGATGGGGTGAGGGGTGATCATGCACCTAGGTTGAAACTTGAACTCTCACCCTAACCCTCCCAGTCTTGGGAGAGGGGACAATCGGCCGTACGGCCGATCAATCCGGCTTTTAGCAGTAACACGAAGCCAGCGGCTTTAGCCGGTGGAGTATTCACTAGTTACAATGGCAAGTACTGTGGGAGCGCCTTTCCAGGCGCGATCGCGCCTGGAAAGGCGCTCCCACATGGGCTTATTTTGAGGCGATGAATAAGCACGCGTCTCTGCCCTTTATTAGCATTAGCTTATAATTATATTAAAATAAACAATGTCCCCATGCAGGAAATCTCTGCTATGCTCCACGGCAAAATAATCGCAGTGCCATCTCGGAAACCGTGCGTGAACGGGTGCCGTGGCTTTATGTCGGGTTAATTGAACCCAGGGGTGTTTTGTGAGCGCAGATGAAATAGATCTAGGTCGGCGCCGTATGCTACTTGCGGCGACCGTTGCCATGGGAAGCGTCGGTGCCGCCTACGTGGCCACACCTTTCGTGTTGTCCATGGATCCCAGTGCCAAGGCCAAGGCGGCCGGCGCCCCCATCGATGTGGACATCAGCAAGCTCGAGCCCGGACAGCTGATGACGGTGGAATGGCGAGGTAAACCGGTGTGGGTTTTACGCCGTAATGAACAGATGCTCAAGACCCTGCCCGAGCTTGATCCATTATTGCGGGATCCCAATTCCGATGAACTATCTCAGCAGCCAGCCTATGCAAAGAACCCTCATCGTTCCATCAACCCTGAATTCATGGTGATGATCGGGATCTGTACGCACCTCGGCTGCTCCCCCACCTATCGTCCCGAATTTGCGCCACCGGATCTTGGGCCAGACTGGAAAGGCGGATTCTTTTGTCCCTGCCACGGCTCGACATACGATCTCGCGGGCCGAGTGTACAAAGGTGTGCCAGCACCATCGAACCTCGTCGTTCCCCCTTACCATTTTGTCTCGGCCACCCGCCTGCTGGTGGGCGTTGATCCGGAGGCCGTATAATGTTCGAAAAAATCACGCACCGTCTGGTGGATTTGCGGGATTGGGCCGACGAGCGTTTCCCGGTCATGGAGTTCTGGCAGGCGCATCTCAGCAAATATTACGCGCCAAAGAATTTTAATTTCTGGTATTACTTTGGTTCGCTTGCCATGTTGGTGCTGGTGATCCAGATATTGACCGGCATCTTCCTCACCATGAACTACAAGCCCACTGCGGGTACCGCCTTTGCCTCGGTGGAATACATCATGCGCGACGTCAACTGGGGTTGGTTGATCCGCTACATGCATTCCACAGGCGCCTCGTTTTTCTTTGTCGTGATCTATCTGCACATGTTCCGCGCCCTGTTGTACGGCTCCTATCGCGGACCGCGTGAGCTGTTGTGGCTGTTTGGCATGTTCCTCTTCGTGCTTCTCATGGCCGAGGCCTTCATGGGCTATCTGTTGCCCTGGGGGCAGATGTCTTTCTGGGGGGCACAGGTAATCATCTCCCTGTTTGGTGCGATTCCCTATATTGGTGATGATCTGTCATTGTGGATCCGCGGCGACTATGTGGTGGCCGACGCTACCCTCAATCGTTTCTTTGCCTTCCATGTGATCGCTGTGCCGCTGTTGCTCATCGGTCTGGTGATGTTTCACCTTATTGCCCTGCACTCGGTGGGTTCCAACAACCCGGATGGTATCGAAATCAAGAAGCTCAAAGACGAAAATGGCGTGCCCCTGGATGGCATCCCTTTCCATCCATATTACACAGTGAAGGACATCGTGGGCGTGGTGGCGTTTCTGATGGTCTTTGCCACGGTGATTTTTTACGCCCCGGAAATGGGTGGCTGGTTCCTGGAGAAGGACAACTTCGTTCCAGCAGATCCGCTGAAGACTCCCGAGCATATTGCGCCGCTGTGGTACTTCACGCCGTTCTACGCCATTCTGCGTGCGGTGCCGGACAAGTTCCTGGGCGTGGTGGCCATGGGTGCCGCCATTGTCATGTTGTTCCTGCTGCCCTGGCTGGATCGCAGCCCGGTAAAGTCAATCCGCTATCGCGGCATCTGGTTCAAGTCCGCGCTCACCGTCTTTGTGGTCAGTTTCATCGGGCTGGCCTATCTGGGTACCGTGCCGGCGACCCCGGTCGCCACCCTGTTTTCGCGTGTCTTCAGTATATTGTATTTCGCCTTTTTCCTGCTCATGCCGTTTTACAGCAGGTGGGATAAAACCAAGCCTGTACCGGAGAGGGTGACTGTGAAATGAGACCACTAATCCTGGTTATGTTCTTTGTTGTTTTCTTGCCCGTACAGGTTCTGGCCAGTGGCGGAAACCTCAAGCTGGATGCCGCCAATATTCAGTTAGACGACCGCGAGGCCATTAAGCGGGGCGCCAAACTGTTTGTTAATTACTGTCTGAACTGTCATTCCGCCTCCCTTATGCGCTACAGTCGCATCGGTCAGGATTTGGAGATGAGTAATGAAGAGCTGGGCAACCAGCTTATCAAAACCGGCGCCAAGGTGGGGGATCTCATGAGGGTGAGCATCGCGCCGCAGGATGCCAAACGCTGGTTCGGCACCGCGGTGCCGGATCTCTCGGTGATAGCCCGGGCCAGAGGGGTGGACTGGCTGTACACCTATCTGCGCTCGTTTTACCGTGACGACTCCCGCCCGTGGGGCGTCAATAACACGGTTTTCAAAGACGTGGGTATGCCCCATGTGCTGTGGGAACTGCAGGGGCTGCAGGAGCCCATCATCGAGACCCACAAGGATGCGGAGGGCAACGAGACCGAGGTGATCACAGGCTTCAAGCTGATCCAGAAGGGTAAACTGGATCCGGCGGAATACGATGCCACGGTGCATGACTTGGTAACCTTCCTCGCCTACCTGAGTGAGCCCAGCAAACTACAACGCCTGGCCCTGGGCAAGTGGGTGCTGTTATTCCTTGCGGTATTCTTTGTCCTGGTCTATCTGTTGAAAAAGGAATACTGGCGGGACGTGCACTGAGTTTTTTTCATTCTCACTGGCGGGCAGAGCGCTTTTTTCGAGATCCTGCGAAATAACGAACCCCTGATAAATCATTGCCTTAGGGCGGATTTCAGGGGTTTTTCAATTCTTCGGGTATAATTGTCCGGCTTGCAAGATCACATTTCCTCAAGACAGTAGCAGTTGGAGAAACAATAATGGCAGTCGTCGCCAATCGAAAATCCATCATGAACCTCTTTTCCGGCGCCAGCGATTTGTACAGTCATCGCGTGCGCATCGTTCTGGCCGAGAAAGGCATCAATTATGAAGGCGTGGATGTCGATATCGCCCATCCGCCGGAAGACCTGATGGAGCTCAATCCCTATGGTAAGGTGCCCACCCTGGTGGACCGCGATCTGGTACTCTACGACGCCCAGGTGATCATGGAATACCTGGACGAGCGTTTCCCCCATCCACCGCTGATGCCCGTGGATCCCGTGTCCCGCGCGCAAAGCCGCATGACCCTCAGCCGCATCCAGCAGGACTGGGACAGCCTGGTGAACAAGCTGCAAAACAGCCGCGACAAGTCCAAGGTGGCAAAGGACTTGTGCGACAGCCTCACCGTCATCGCCCCCATCTTCGAGCAGAAACCCTTTTTCATGAGCGATGAGCTGTCCTTGCTGGATTGCGCCGTGGCACCCATCCTCTGGCGTCTGCCGGAATACGGCATCACCCTACCCGCCGCCGCCAAGCCGCTGGAAGACTATGCCCAGCGCCTGTTCGCCCTGGAGTCCTTCCAGGCCAGTCTTTCCGACAAAGAACGGGAAATGCGCGAGGCCTGAGCCTGTTGCCCGGCGAGATGTGAACGATGAATTCCAGTCGTCCTTATTTGTTGCGCGCCATCTATGAATGGATTGTGGATAACGGCATGACGCCGTATCTGCTGGTCAACGCCGAGCACCCCCATGTGGTGGTGCCGGTGGAACACGTCAACAATGGCAAGATCATTCTCAACATTGCCCCCGAGGCAGTGCAGGGTCTGGATATGGCCAATGAGGAACTGAGTTTCAACGCCCGCTTCAGTGGCAAGCCCATGCACGTCAGCGTACCCATTGCTGCCGCCCTGGCCATCTACGCCCGCGAGAACGGCCGCGGCATGGTGTTCAACGACGAGGAAGACCAGGGGCCCGATGAGCCGCCGCGGGAAAAATCCACGGGACCCAAGCTACGCGTCGTGAAATAGTTACGCCTCGTGAAATAACTACGCACCTAAAGAAATAACTACGCACCTAAAATAGTTGCGCGTGGTGAAATAGCTCAAGTGGCTGAAGCTGGCGTGGCAGGTCGTAACAGAGCCCCCGGCAGCAGGCCGATGATCCCGCCGTAGAGATGGGCGTCCACGATCACCGCTCCGCCCGCCGTGGCCTCGGAACCGGGCAGGGGGCCGGATAATTGCTCCCAGACCAGCTTCGCCCCCACCAGCAGCAACAGCACCATGGCCTGCCTCTCGCCACGGCGCAGTTGGGCCAGGGCACCGGCCGCCAGCATGCCGTGCAACACCCCGGACAGCCCCACGTACCAGCCCAGCTGGGGATTGAACAGCCACAGGCCGAGACTGATGCCCAGCATCAGCCCGGCCATGATCCCCAGCCACTGGCGCTCGTCGAAGGCCCCGCCCACCAGCCCCCAGATCAGTGCCAGCCCGGCCACGTTCAGCGCCGTGTGCGACCCGCCCAGGTGTACCAGATGGGCGCTGAACAGGCGCCACCACTGGCCCTGGCCCAGGGCCGCGCGATCGAAGCGCAATTGGGTCGCCAGCTCGGAACCTCCCAGGGCCAAGAGCGTCACAAGCAGGGACAGACCCAAGGGCAGGTACCAGGGGCGCAGGCTGGCAGGCATCACGTGGCTTCAGGCGCACAACCTGTGTGCCGATCAGTGGTAGACTTCAGGTCATTGAAAAATCGCAGCATATTGAAGGCAGTGTAAAGAATGGAGACAGACGTGCAAACTCATAAATTCGTAGCGGCGCGACACGCCGGTTTTACCCTCATCGAGGTGATGGTGGTGGTGGTCATCCTCGGTATCCTGGCGGCCATCGTGGTGCCGCGGGTCATGGACCGCCCCGACGCCGCCCGCATCACCAAGGCCAAGCAGGATATCCGCGCCCTGGAAAGCGCGCTGAACCTCTACAAGCTGGACAACTTCGTCTATCCCACCACCGATCAAGGTTTGCAGGCCCTGGTGAGCAAGCCCGCCGGCACCCCCGAGCCGCGTAACTGGAAACAGTACATGGACCGCCTGCCCAAGGATCCCTGGGGCAACGACTATCAGTATTTGTCACCCGGGGTGAAGGGCGATGTCGACGTCTTTTCCCTGGGTGCCGATGGCCAGCCCGGCGGTGAGGGCGTCAATGCCGACATCGGCAACTGGGACCTGCAATAGTCCCGCCGACTTCCATGCCCATGGGGCGGGTCATGCCGTTAGCGTCGATATCACAGGTCTACTCCACTCGCCCACTGAATTGCTCACCGAAGGTCAGGGGCTTCACCCTGCTGGAACTCCTGGCGGTGCTGCTGATTATCGGTATCGTCATCAGCTTCGCCACCCTGTCCATCGGCCAGAACACCAGTCGCATCGTGGAGGACGAGGCCGAGCGCCTGCACGGCCTGATCCAGCTGGCCAGCGAGGAGGCCGTGTTGCAGGGCCGCGACCTGGCCCTGGAATTCGCCCGTGACCAATACCGCTTTCTCGAACTGGGTGCCGAGGCCTGGCAGCCGGTGGAGGGTGACGCCATGTTTCGCGAACGGGCGCTGCCCGAGGCAGTGGAACTGGAGCTGGTTCTGGAAGGCCTGCCCGCCAGTTTTGAAGATAAAAAGAACCTGCCAAAGATTTTTATTCTCTCCAGCGGTGAACTCACCCCCTTCGAGCTGACCCTGAAGAACGACGAAGGCGAGGAATATTCACTGCAAGGTTTCATCAACGGCAAACTGGTATTGAGCCGGGCGGAAGATGACGATGAAAACTGAGTATTGTCTACTTCCGTCATTCCGGCGCAGGCCGGAATCTAGAACGCCGTTGAAACCACTGGATTCCGGCCTCGGCTTTGGCATCCTGCGTCACTCTACATCCTCCATCCATGGAGTCGTGCGCCGGAATGATGGAAAAATCATGCATCGGAGCTTTCCAACGTCATGCCGTTGCCGCGGCTTCACCCTGCTGGAGGTGATCGTCGCCCTGGCGGTGATCGCCTTCGCCCTGGCCGCGGCGGCCAGCACCGTCACCAACAACACGCGCAACGCCTCCGGCCTGCAACAGCGTACCTATGCCCACTGGGTGGCCATGAACAAGCTGGCCGAGCTGCAGATCGATAAAAAATGGCCCGCCATCCGCAGCACCCGGGGCAGCAGCCTGCTAGCCCGCCACGAATGGTTCTGGACCATCAAGGTGAGCAAGACCCCGGACAAAAAGGATTTGTTGCGCCGGGTGGACGTGATGGTGCGCGCCGCAGAAGACGATGAATCGCCGCTGGTGACGCTGACCGGCTACGTGGGGCGACCGTGATGTTGCGCAAGACGCCTAACTGTAAATGGCAACACGGCTTCACCCTGCTGGAGCT
>DRKQ01000099.1 GCA_011051685.1 Gammaproteobacteria bacterium | reverse complement strand
CAGTGTGGACCTGGGGGCGCCGGGGGTGCGCATCCTGAGCACCGTGCCTGGCAATGCTTATGCCAGCTTTAACGGCACCTCCATGGCGGCGCCGCATGTGACAGGTGTTGCGGCGCTGGTGATCGCCAGCAACCCGGGCATCGGCATCCCTGCGTTGCGCGCGGCCTTGCTGGATAATGTCGATCCGGTTGCTGACCTGGCCGGGCGCACCGTCACCGGTGGCCGGCTGAATGCCTTCAAGGCGCTGGGTGGTGGTGCAACGCCGCCGCCACCGCCGCCACCGGCAGTGGTCAGTGTTACGCCGGGCAACACCAGTGTGGTCTTGGGTGGCAATGTGCAATTCACCGCCACTGGTGGTAGTGCGCCGTATGTGTGGTCGGTGGCCAATCCCACCATTGGCAGCATCAGTGCCAATGGCGTATTCACCGGGCTGGGTCTTGGCTCCACCAGTGTGAATGCCACTGATGCCAACGGGGTACGCAGCAACTCGGCCACGGTGAGTGTGAGCGCGACGACGGTTATTCTCATCTCGCCGAACAGTGCGCAATTGCGTGTGGGTGAGTCACTCACCTTCACGGCCAGTGGAGGCGCCGCACCTTATACTTGGACCAGCAACAGCCCCGGGGTGGCCAGCATTGATTCCAATACCGGTGTGTTGACGGCGCAAGCGGCCGGTGCAACCACTATTACGGTCACCGATAGCGCGGGGGCCTTTGTCAATTCCGGGCCGATCACGGTGACGGCGCCGCCGCCAGTGACGATTGTGGTTACGCCGACCAGTGGCAGTGTGGCGGTGGGTTCAACCCTGAGTTTTAGCGCCACCGGTGGGCGGGCGCCGTACACCTGGCAGGTGAGCAATTCTGCGGTTGCCAGTATTGATGGCAATGGTGTGCTCACCGGTCTTGCCGCGGGCAGTGTGACCGTGACCGCCCGTGATGCCAATGGTGCTACGGGTGTCAGTGGCAGCATTACGGTGACGGCCGCCGCAGGCGGTGGTCGCCGGCATGGCGGGCGACATGGTGGCGGTATGATGGGTCGTGGACGATAGTTTTTTGGTCTGTGGTCATCCACGCAACAGGGGGCTCACGGAGCCCCCTGTTGCATTTAGAGTGAGCTACAGATTGGAATAGGGGCACTATGTGTCGGGCCGGAACAAGGTGGTGCAGTTACGGCCGTTTTCCTTGGATTGGTACAACCCCACGTCCGCTTCGGCGATGAGTTGGGCATAGGCGGCGGTGGTATCGCGCAGCTCTGTCAGCCCAAGGCTGATGTTGACGGTCAGTGATTTCCCATCCGCCTCGATGGGCTCTGCCGCAATGATCTCACGCAGGCGCTCGGCAAGCACGAGTGCGCCTTGTACGTCGGTCTCCGGCAGGATAATGAGGAATTCCTCTCCCCCATAGCGGCCGAGGATGTCGCTGCCCCGTAGCGCCTCGGTGAGTCGCCGTGATACCTCGCGTAATACTTCATCACCGGCCAGGTGGCCATGGATATCGTTGACCTTCTTGAAAAAGTCGATGTCGGTGAGAATCACCGAAAGCTTGTGGTCGTAGCGCCGTGCGCGGGCAAATTCCGTTTCCAGGGCCTCTTCCACGTAGCGGCGGTTGAACAGTTGGGTGAGGCCGTCCTTGTTGCTTAGCTCACGCAACTGGGCAGTGGTTTCCTCCAGCCTGGACTGGTAGATGCTGGTGTCGGTGGCGTCGAACAGGGTGAAGCACACGTACTGCACCTCGCCGTCCCCGTCTTTCACCGGCATCAGGGTACAATCCTGACGCATGCAGTCCACACCACCAGTGACCGGGCGGTTGTGGGCGAATTTGAACAGGTAGGGGCGCTGTTCCCAGGAGGTGAAGGAGAAATTCTTCAGGATCAGCAGGTTTTCGATCTTGCGGTCCAGCCATTTCTGCGGCAGCTCGGGGAAGGCCTCGAACAGGTTCCGGCCCACCACGGTGTCCGCCTTGCGTTCGCTGTGGATCTCCATGAACTGGTTCCATAGCACAATCTCACGTTCGCGATTGATGACGAAGATGCCGACATTGGCGCGGTCGACAATGAAATTGAGGAGCTGATCGGTATCGGGCATGTAGCGGACTGGCTGGGAAAGGCGTCAGATGCCTTCCAGAAATTCGTCGAGGATGCCGCGCAGGGTGTCGATGGCCTCTTCAGTCATGAACATCAACAGATGACATTTGAAGTCGCGGCCTTCCACGGTGAAGTTCACTTCCATTAGCAGGGCATGGGTCCAGGACAACTGTTCCGGTACCAGCACCCGTTCCAGGGGAGTGCGTTCGGCCATCAGTGAGGGAGCGGAGAAACTGAGGTCGGTCTCCAGGGTGTCGGAGATGCCATTGATTACCGCACCCACCAACAGATTACCCACTTCCAGCAGCAACTCCTGTTCAGCGGACTGATCCAGTTCAGTGTCATAACCCATGAGATCGGCCAGATCATCGGCGCCGGCCTGGGCAAACACCACGATGGCTTCGCCACGCAGGGAATTGGCGAAGGCTTGGCGGACGGCGGAGATCTCCGCCTTGGCATCCACCATCTCGGTGACGGTCTTGATCACGTCCTTCACGGTGACCAGTCGGATGCGCGGCACGGACAGCGCCACGAAATTGCCGAGGATGCGCGCCAGTGAATCCCCCGCCTGGCCCATGGCGATATTCACCACTTCCTGCAGGGCGTCGTTCTGGTCTTCGGTGTAGGGTTGCATATTCATGGTGGGGGATAGGGTGCCTGCCTTAGACGAGGCCGTACTCGCGTAATACATTTTCGATATCCGAAGTTTTCACGGGTTTTTTGATGAAGGCCATGGCACCTAGTTTTTTCACTCGCACCTGGGCCTCGGGCTGGATGTCCGCCGAGATCACCACCACGAAGGTATTGAGTTGCTCTTTTTGTAGCTGTTCCAGTACCTGGTAGCCATCCATTACCGGCATGGTGAGATCGAGGAACATCACTTCGGCCTTGCCGTCGCGATAGGCGGCCAGTGCTTCCTCACCGTTCTCGGCCTGGGTGATCTCGATGTCCCATTCTTTCGGCAGGGCCCGAATGACCATTTTGCGGGAAATTTTGGAATCGTCGACGACGGTGACGGGGACGGCCATAAGTGGTTCTTTTCCTTGGGTGAATCAACAGGTCTGCAAGCAGTATCGGCAGCCAGGGCACAGGCTTTAGTGAGAAAAATCAGGAATATAGTGGAACACGGGCATGGGCAGACCGCGATGAATTGATGCGCAACCCAGGCGGAAACCCTCCCCCAGGTCAGCGCGGCGGGCCAGATACGGTATAATCCCCGCCCACTTTGCCATGAATATGAAAAAACGCGGGAAAACAGCACGATGTCAGCAGTAAACCAGGCCCTGGAACAGATCAAGCGCGGTGCCGAGGAGATTCTCGTCGAGGAAGAGCTCAAGACCAAGCTGGCCCGCGGCACGCCGCTGCGTGTCAAGGCCGGCTTCGATCCCACCGCGCCGGACCTGCACCTGGGCCACACCGTGCTCATCAACAAGCTGCGCCAGTTTCAGGATCTGGGTCACGAAGTGCTGTTCCTGATCGGTGATTTCACCGGCATGATCGGCGACCCCACCGGCAAGAACACCACCCGCCCGCCGCTGACCCGCGACGCGGTGATCGAAAATGCCCGCACCTACGAGCAGCAGATCTTCAAGATCCTCGACCCGGAAAAGACCCTGGTGATGTTCAACTCCAGCTGGATGAACGAGATGTCCACCGCCGAACTCATTCAGCTGGCCGCCAAGCACACCGTGGCGCGCATGCTGGAGCGCGACGATTTTTCCAAGCGCTATAAATCCGGCCAGCCCATCGCCATTCACGAATTTTTGTATCCACTGATCCAGGGTTACGACTCGGTGGCCATGCGCGCCGACGTGGAGCTGGGCGGCACCGACCAGAAGTTCAACCTGCTGGTGGGCCGCGAGCTGCAAAAACACTACGGCCAGGAGCAGCAGGTGGTGCTCACCATGCCGCTGCTGGAGGGGCTGGACGGGGTGCAGAAGATGTCCAAGTCCCTGGGCAACTACATCGGCATCGACGAACCGGCGGAGGAGATGTTCGGCAAGCTGATGTCCATTTCCGATGAACTCATGTGGCGCTACTTCGAGTTACTCAGTTTCCGCCCCATGAGTGAGATCGAGGATTTTAAAAAACAGGTGGCGGACGGCGCCAATCCGCGGGACATCAAATTCCTGTTATGCGAGGAGATCATCAGCCGTTTCCACGATAAGGCTGCCGCCGATAAGGCCAAAGCATCCTTCATCGCCCGCTTTCAGAAAGGCGCCATGCCGGATGACATGCCGGAGCTTGAATTAACCGCGCCGGACGGTAGGCTTGCGATTGCAAATTTGTTGCAACAGGCGGGGTTGGTGAAAAGCACCTCCGAGGCCCTGCGCATGATCAAGCAGGGCGCGGTGCGCATCGACGGCGAGCGCATCGAAGACGGCAAGCTGACGATCGCCGCCGGAACGCGGCATGTTTATCAGGTGGGCAAGCGGCGCTTTGCACGGGTGACACTGGTCTGAGTGCCCACCCTACGTGCTGGGGCGAATGTAGGGCATATTTTTTCCCGCGATACGCCCAGATAGCCTCGTGCGCTTCGAGAACGCATTCACTCCTTGGTTTATTTCAAAATCTGCTTATTACGCAAGCAACCTGCCCATTCATTAACCAATTCACTTTTTAAAAACAGTAACTTGCGATTGTTACCCCTTTGACGGTAGTTGAGTGAAATGCTCTACTACTCTCGTTTATCTGTTGTAGTGCGACTTCAGCACAAGGTAATCACAGGAGCGGATTAATGAAAAATCCGCGTATTGTTATTAACGACAAATGGATAAAAAGGGAGTTTCAAATGGATGTAGATAAAACACGGTATCAATCCTTCAGATTCGGTTTGTTGGGCGGCGCATTGTTGTTTGCCTGTGGTGCGGCGTTTGCCCATGATGACAAAAATAACAGTTATACCCTGCAAGGCACCTGCGCCTTTTTACCCGCTGATCGCGCCACGGAATTTCATGGCAATCCTGATCGCTCAAAATTGAACCTGGGTATGGCGGGTAATCAATGGGTGGTTTTTGATCATGTCATGCGCGCCTTCAATGTGTACATCGGTAAGGGTGATGGTACGGAACCGGCACATCGCGCCAATGATGCCAATGGCTTTACCCTGGCAGATCTCAATGACAATGCCAATCGCTATTTCATCGAGTTGATTCCACCGGGACAGATTCGCAAGCAGATCAAATCTGGCTGCATGTTGCTGGGCAATGACGAGGAACGCAATTTTTTGCCGGGGAATCTGCAAGTCGACTTCGATGTGTTCGCTTCCACCAATTACAACCTGATGCAGGACCTGGCCAACAATGGGTTTATCGATGAGGCGGTGCCCTACATCGCCAACCGTCTGGATCTGATGGTGTCCGCTGCCAATGGTACGGGCAATGTGGGCGACATGGCTATCGGTACTACCGATTATCCGGAATTGATGGATGCGGATTTCGAAACCCAGTTCGATATTGCCATGGATCTGTTATCCGGCGACATCGGGGCCTCATCCCTGGATCACATCAATGAAGGCATACACAATGCCGCCAACGGCTATATGAAGAAGGTGGATGCCTATATCAACGGCCATACCGAGGCAGGTACCATGATTTCCATGGAATACCATTTCGGCGATGACTCCTACACTGCCGGTGTCGAAACGCACACGGCCGCGGAGTGGCTGGAGCTTGCCCTGCAGGCGGTGGCCACGCCGCACCCTGATTCACCCAGTGCGGCACGGCTGCTGAGTGGGGATGCGGGTGAAAACCACAGCTCCCATGATCTGGTGGACAATGGCTGCGGCACGGCGGCAGACCTGGTGTTTTGTGAATACGCAGTGCTCAACAAGTTCAACACCCACGAGTCACGGGTGCATCATGTGGAAACGCCTAACGGGATAACCAATCAGCCGGGTTTTGTGCCAGTGGACGTGGGCTTTGTATGGATTACCGAGTTGGCTTTCCAGATTAACGCAGGCAATACGGCGGTGACCGGCATGTCGGGTTCCACCATCGGGAATCTGGGTATTCCCAATACCAACGGGGTGAATGCAGACAAGATTTATTCCCTGGCCTTGTTGGCCACCTCGGAGAATGAGAAACGTGGTCGTCAGTTCATCGAGTTTTTGCGCAGTCCCGAAGGTCAGGCGGTGTACACTGCCGGTGGTTTCACGGGGCTGAGCGATGCGCAATTGGAGGGTGGTAAGTGTTACGCCAGGCCGGTGGCCGGTGTGTCCGTGGCCACGGATCGCATGGGTGACGGTTCCTGTGATGACTGGTTGAAAAACGACTGAAGTTGTCGGCTGAGTTGTTGTTTCAGGCGGGCGCGCATGGCGCGTCCGCCTTTGTTATTGGTTTGATGGCGTCGGTCAGCTGATGTCCATATCGTCCAGCAGCGCCATCAACCTTTCCAGCCGCTGCAGCGGATCGTCCAGCTGCAGGAAGTATTGTTTCTGTTCCAGGCGGATGGGCAGCAGTTCCGCCAGCCGGCTGCTCACCCAGCTGGCGTCGTCGTAGTGTTTTTCCATCTTGATGAAGGGATAGCCCAGTTGTTCCAGTTGCGCGCGCAGGGTGTCCGCGGCGGTGGTGAATTGTTTTGGCAGGGGACAGGCGGGCTCATTGTCCAGCAGGCTGACCTCGGCCAGGGTCAGCTGGTTGGCCTGGATCTCCTGGGAGAGGATGCGAAAGCGTTGCTGGCCGTGGGCGGTGATGCCCAGCAGACCGTCGGCCTGCTGGTTGAAATAGCAGATGTTGCTGAGGGTGCCGATCTCGTAGGTGTCGGCGGCCTTGCCCACTTCCGAGCCTTCGCGGATCAGACAGACACCGAAGCCCCGGTCCTGTTTCATGCAGTCGCTGATCATGTCCAGGTAGCGCGGCTCGAAGATGCGCAGCGGCAGGGTGCCGCCGGGAAACAATACGGCATGCAGCGGGAACAGGGGAATGGTGAGAGTACTCATGTGTGGTGTTCGCCCCAACGTGGTAGCAGCGTGTGTTCGATGCGCAGGTGATCCAGGATGCGCGCCACCACGAAGTCTATCAGTTCATCCAGGTCCTGGGGGCGGTGATAAAAGCCCGGGCTGGCGGGCATGATAACGACGCCCTCGCGGGACAACTTGAGCATGTTTTCCAGGTGGATGCTGGACACCGGCATCTCGCGGTGCAGCAGAATCAGCTGGCGACGTTCCTTGAGCATCACGTCGGCGGCGCGCTCGATGAGGTCGCGGCTGGCGCCCTGGGCGATGGCGGACAGGGTGGCCGAGGAACAGGGGCAGACCACCATGGCGCGGGCGGTGTTGGAGCCGCTGGCCAGGGGTGACATCCACTGCTCGCGGCCGAATACCTGCAGCTGATTTTCAGCGGCGTCGAAATACTCACTGAGGAAAATCTGCTGTTCCTCGGCGCGCCCCGGCAGGTCTACGTCGGTCTCCGTGGCGATCACCACCTGCGCCGGTTGCGAGATCATCAGGCTGACCTGGGCGCCGGCATCCAGCAGACAGCCCAGCAATCGTAATCCGTATTGCGCGCCGGAGGCGCCGGTGAGGGCAAGTGTTATCGACGTTACTTCTTCAGTATTCATTTTTTTCATTGAGTGCGTGGCGCTGTGGGTTTTAGCATGTCAGAGAAAAGATAAAAGGGGAAAGATAAAAGAAAAACCGTGGATGAATTTACTTTCATCTTTCCCCTTTTATCTTTTCTCTGCCTCTCAAAGAGGCTAGCAGTTTTTCGTGTAGGTTCCCAAACGCCCCATTGCTCATAATCAGCACGTGGTCGCCACTGCGCGCCATCTGCGCGATATGTGCGGCCAGGGTATCGATGTCCTCGAATACCTGCGACGTGTCCAGTGCTGCGGTGACCTGCTCGAGATTCCAGTCCAGCCCGGCGGGCTGGTAGAGCAGCACCGTATCGGCCGCGGCCAGCGAGGGCCCCAGGGTGTCCTGGTGAATGCCCAGGCGCATGGTGTTGGAACGGGGTTCCAGCACGGCGATGATGCGCGCCTCGCCCACCTTGGCCCGCAGACCGGCGAGGGTGGTCTGGATGGCGGTGGGGTGATGGGCAAAGTCGTCGTACACGGTGACGCCGCCGATCTCGCCGCGGATCTCCATGCGCCGTTTCGGGCTCTGAAATTTTCCCAGCGCCTCGATGGCATGTTTTGTGGGCACCCCGGCGTGGCGCGCCGCGGCGATGGCGGCCAGGGCATTGTTGACGTTGTGCTGGCCCAGGGAATCCCAGTGCACCGTGCCCTGTGACTGGCCGGCGAAAAACACCTCGAAGACACTGCCGTCTTTGTTGATGAGCTTTGCGTGCCAGCCTGTGCCGCCGGCCTGGGCGTCGATGGACTCCAGCGGTGTCCAGCGGCCCATGGCCAGTACCTGTTGAATGTGTGCATCGGCCCCGGGGGCGATGATCAGCCCGTTGCCCGGCACGGTGCGCACCAAGTGGTGGAACTGGCGCTCGATGGCCGCGATGTCGGGAAAGATGTCGGCATGGTCGTATTCCAGGTTGTTGAGGATCACCGTGCGCGGCCGGTAGTGGACGAACTTGGAACGCTTGTCGAAAAATGCGGTGTCGTATTCGTCCGCCTCCACCACGAAGAAGGGTGCGTTGCCGGCGCGCGCCGAGAGACCGAAATTGCGCGGCACGCCGCCGATCAAAAAGCCCGGCGTCAGCCCGGCGTCTTCCAGGATCCACGCCAGCATGGCGGCGGTGGTGGTCTTGCCGTGGGTGCCGGCCACCGCCAGTACCCAGCGGTCTTTCAGCAGGTAATCGGCGAGAAAGGCGGGGCCGGAGGTGTAGGGCAGGTTGCGCTCCAGCACGTATTCCACCGCGGGGTTGCCGCGCGACATCGCGTTGCCGATGACCACCAGATCGGGGGTTGCTTCGAGCTGCGCGGGCTCCCAGCCCTCGGTGAGCGCGATGCCGGCATCGGCAAGTTGGGTGCTCATGGGGGGGTAGACGTTTTCGTCTGCACCGCTGACCTCAAAGCCCAGCTCCCGCGCCAGCAGCGCGATGCCGCCCATGAAGGTGCCGCAGATACCGAGGATGTGGATGTGCATCGGCGGCTTTCTCAACCCGTGGCCGTGCTGGCGATTTGCAGCGCCACCATGACGCGGATGGAGGTGTAGATATACAGCAGTGCCACGCCGGTGCCCACCCATAGGGGGACGTCAATGGCGTGACGCAGAATGTGGCCGATAACGCCAATGTTCCAGACGATGAGCGCCAGCAGCAACAGTGACAGGGGGCTGGACTCGTTGGCGCCGAGACTATGCAGATAGGCCACAAGAGGCCAGCCCATGAGTTCGAACAGGGTACCGGTGGTGGCGAAGGCAGTGACGGTCTGCACCAGGCGGCCCTTGTAATTGCGGATCCACAGGGCGAGCCAGGCCAGGCCCACCAGTAAGACGGTGTCCACTCCGGCGGAGAGCAGGGCCAGGCCGATGCTCTGGTCTTGCATGGCCACACCCAGACCCACCAGCAGATAGGTGCCGACGCTGAGCAGCATCAGCAGCCGTGAAAAGGGCAGATCCTGGGGGCCGGCGCGCAGGCGCATGATGTCTAAAATCAGATTCAGCAGTGCGCTCATGGTGTTGGTCGTATCAAGTTAGGGCCGGGCATGAAATAATGAACGCCATCATAACGCGAGCGGTGTGCTTATCGGTAGTCGCGCGACGTTTTTACTTTTTGCCGGTACGCGTTGCAACGCCGCGCTGCCAAACAGAGGCCCCACACCATGGCTGATCTCCCGGAAAAAACCCAGTTTATTGACACGGAAAAAGGACTCGCCACGCTGTGTGAGCAATTACGCGGCCAGCCGGTGCTGGCCCTGGATACTGAATTCCTGCGCGAAAAGACCTACTACGCCCAGTTATGCCTGTTGCAGGTGGCCGCCGAGGGGGTGCTTGCCTGCGTCGATCCATTGGCTGTGGATCTCGAACCGTTGCTGGAGATCATCTACGACCCGCAGGTGACCAAGGTGATGCACAGTGCGCGGCAGGACATGGAGATCTTTTTCGACCTGCGCGGTGATGTGCCGCGGCCTTTGTTCGACACCCAGATCGCCGCCACCCTGATGGGCTTCGGTGAGCAGGTGGGTTATGCCAATCTGGTGCAGAAGATGCTGGGCGTGACCCTGGACAAGGGCGCCACGCGCACCGACTGGAGCCAGCGGCCGTTGGATGCCGAGCAGATCGACTACGCTGCCGATGATGTGCGCTACCTGTTCACCGTCTACCATCGGCAGGTGGAGATCCTTGGTGAGAAGGGACGTTTGGAATGGCTACAGGCGGACTTCGACGAAATGAGTGACCGCAGCACCTATGCCCCCGCCCCGGCCAGTCTGTGGAAGCGGGTGCGTGGGGCGCAGAAACTCTCCTCGGCGCAATTGGCCATCCTGCGCGGCCTGGCGGTGTGGCGCGAGGAACGGGCCCAGGCCAGCAACCGGCCGCGGCGCTGGATTCTCAAGGACGAGGTGATGGTGGACATCGCCCGCCGGGCGCCAGACCAATTGAGCGGCCTGGCGAAGATCCGCGGCATCGAGGAGCGCCTGCTCAAGCGCCACGGCGAGGCCCTGCTGCAGGTAATTGCCGAGGCGCGGGCCTCGGATCCTGCCGGTTGGCCGCAAAAACCCCAGGGTCGGCGCCTGAATCCCGAGCAGGAGGCGGTGGTGGATATGCTCATGGCCGTGTTGCGCCTGCGAGGCCTTGCGCATGATGTCAGTCCCGCGTTGCTGGCCGGCCGCAAACAGGTAGAGGCCCTGGTGGCGGGGGATACTGACCTGCCGGTGCTGCATGGCTGGCGCGCTGAGCTGGTGGGTCACGACCTGCAGGCGGTGCTGGCAGGAGAAAAGGTGTTGCGGGTGGTTCAAGGGAGGGTAGAGGTCAGTGGCGGTGTTGTGGATGGCTAACGGGCGCAGGTCCTGATGGCACGGGTATTTCGGCGACGCTTCCCCTGGCGGGAGAACAACCGCTTCCGGTTATTGGTGAATGGAGGAGAGATTTTTCCCGCCATGCTGGAAAAGATTGCGGAAGCGAACAGCCAGATACTACTGGAGATGTATCTGGTGGAGTCGGGTCGTTTGCTGGATCGTTTTATAGAAGCCTTTGCCGCCGCTGTGCAGCGCGGCGTGAATGTCTACTTATTGTTTGATGATTTCGGCTCCCGGGGATTGTCGGAACAAGACCGCCAGCGCATGCGTCAGGCCGGGATGTTTCTGGCAATGTACAATCCGTTGCATTATGGCCGCTTGCGCCGCAGCCTGTTTCGCGACCATCGTAAATTGCTGGTGGTGGATGGCAGGGTGGCCTTCGTCAGCGGTGTGGGTTTGACCGATGAATTTGATCCGCTCAGCTGCCCTGAAGATTTCTGGCACGATGTGGCGGTGCAGGCACAAGGCCCCGTGCTCAGGGACTGGCAGATTATTTTTCAGGCCAACTGGCATTACTGGGCGCGACAATCGCTGCCAGAGGTAAAGCCGCCAGAAATGCAATTACTGAGCGATAAACAGATGGTGCCGGCCGATGCTTTCCATCAGAAGGGGCGGGTGAGCGGTGGGCGTTATTTTGGCGCCGCCGGCATTCAGCGCTCATTTGTCAAGCATGCTCGCCATGCCACTGAGCGGGTGTGGATGATGACAGCTTATTTCGTGCCTCCGCGAAGCTTGTTGCGCGCCTTGCGCAATGCGGCGCGCCACGGAGTGGATGTGCGCCTGGTCTTGCCTGGCCCGAAGACGGACCACCCTGCTGTGCGTTATGCCGGTCATCGCTTTTACTATTCGCTGTTACGTGCTGGTGTGCGTATTTATGAATATCAGCCGCGCTTCGTGCATGCCAAGGTGATGTTGTGTGATGACTGGGTATCGCTGGGTTCCTGTAATGCGGATCGCTGGAACCTGCGTTGGAACCTGGAGGCCAATCAGGAAGTGCTGGCGGAAGAATTCGCACTGCGGGTGCGGGCATTGTTTATGGAGGATATGGCGCAGAGCAAGGAGTGCCATATTCAGGATTGGCAGCGGCGTCCATCTTATTGGCGTGTGAGCGAATGGTTCTGGGGAAATGTCGCCCAGTGGCTGGATACCCTCAGCGTGCGCCTGCGGCGGAAGAGAAAGTGACGGGGCATGCATCCGGGGTGTAAGTGTCGAGTGGCGGGTGTCCCTGGACTCGAAACTCCCCCGCTGTTTTTTCCTGGTTCCTACAAACTTAAGCTCCTAGAAACGTGAATACTCCACCGGCTAAAGCCGGTGACTTGGTGTTACGGCTAAAAGCCGGATTGATCGGCCATGCTACCGATTGTCCCCTCTCCCAAGACTGGGAGAGGGTTAGGGTGAGGGTTCAAGTTTCAACCTCGGAGCATGCTCACCCCTCACCCCGTCCCTCTCCCCTCAAGGGGAGAGGGTGTAAAAGCAACGATGCCGCCTAAAGGCGTGGGATTTACAAATCCCCTATCAAAGACATTAAACTTAGTGCAGTGTGTGCGGCAGGGCCAGGGTGAAGGCGGGAATGTCGGCGTCAAAGGCCTGGCCATTGTCGGTGACCATTTGATAGCTGCCGCGCATGCTGCCCACCGGGGTCTCCAGCACAGTGCCGCTGGTGTATTCAAAACTTTCTCCGGGGCGCAGGTAGGGCTTCTCGCCCACCACACCTTCGCCATGCACTTCCTGTACGTTGCCATTGGCATCGGTGATGATCCAGTGACGGGTCATGAGTTTGGCGGCCACCTTGCCAGCATTGTGGATGGTGATGTTGTAAGCGAACACGTAGCGCTCGTCTTCCGGCGAGGATTGCTCAGCCAGATAATTGGTTTTCACGCCTACTTCGATGCGGGCCTGTCCGGTTTCTTTAGCTTGACTCATGTGCTGATTTCTCGTGGCGAAAACCGCCGGAAGGGCGGTTGTTGATGCTGCGCATTATACGCCTATTTACGACAACAATTTATGGTGATTGTTCTTTTGTCGATGGTTCTTTTGCTGATGATGCACTCACCTCGGGGGTGTCATTGTCCAGGGGTTTGGCGGGTTTGGGGGCGTGCAGGCTTTCCTTTGGCGCATCACGCAGTTTGAGGATCACCCCGCCGGGCTGCCGCGCCAGGGTGATGGTGGCGCTGGTGATCTCGCGGAAGTTGCGCGCCAGCTGGCTGTTATCCGGATCGTTGTGATTGAAGATGATGTGGGTGAGGCCTTTCATCATGGCCAGTTGCTGCTCACCGTTTTTGGCCGCCGGCGGCAGGGGCAGGACATCAGCCCGCACCACCAGCATGGTGCGGGCGGGCCACTGGCTGGCGGCGAGGAAGTGTTTGTCAGGATCCGTTGCCTCGGGGATCAGGGCCTGGATCAGCTCATCGCTGGGCGATAGCAGGCCGCTTTCGATGCGCAGGGCATGGGCCTTGTCACCCTGCATGAACAGGGTGGCGGTAACCAGCAGGGCGGCCATCACCAGGCCCCGCTGGCCGACGAAGCCCGTGTGTTTGCCCAACATCACATTGGCGCGGATCAACAGGGGGGTTCCGCAGTAGAGAATGAGCACCAGGGCGACAAAGGCCCAGTTGACATCGGCCACCAACAGGCCGATGAGCAGGCCAAGCAGCAGGCTGGTGCCGAACAGGTCGGCAAGCAGGGTGCGGGCCTGCTTGAGCAGGATCAGGGCCAAGACGGCGGCGGCGATGATACCGGGGATGGGGCTGATGTCCTTTACCAGGGTGGCCCCCAGGCCCTGCAACATGAGACTCAGTGACAGGAAGGGATTACTCATCCATTGCAGGGCGATCCAGCCGGTCTGCATGGCGAGAATGATGCCGGTGGCGATGCCGATGCCGATCCATACCTGGTTTCTCTGACGGGGTGATTTGGGGGTTTTGTACCAGCTCCAGGCCAGGGCCAGGGGATAGGCCAGGCCCATGGGGTGCAGGGTGACGGCGATGGCCACCAGCAGCAGCTGGATAAAGTACAGGCTGCTGATAACGTGCTCCGAGGCGCGGTATTTGCGGTCCAGTATCCAGCCCAGGCCGAAGGCAGCGATGAGATAGGGGCCGACATCCATGTGGTCCGCCAGGCCGATGACCCCGGGAGCAATGAGCAGCAGGCCGGTGGCGATGAGCGCCGTTTCGTCACCGTATTGCGGGTCACGCTGGCGGGCCCAGCGATAGAGCAGCATGGCCGCACCAAAGGTGACGATGAGCGAAAACACTTTGGCGGCGAGGATGCTGCCGGACCAGTACAGGCCCAGGGGGATGAACAACAGGGCGCGGAAATCCGGTCCGCCATAGGTGGTCACCGGATTGACTACCTGATCCACCACCGACCAGTTGAGCAGTAACGCCATGGCGGCCCCCTCATCCAGCCCGAAGGGGGTGAGGTTGATTAGGCCGAAGCCGAGAATGGCGCCGCCCCAGGCGAGTAACAGCAGGTAGGCCCAGGCTTTGGACGGGATTTTTTCCAGCAAGGATTTGGACATCGGTCTTTACTCTGTAACTCGGCAGCGCCTGCGGCGAGGCGCTGCAAAGCCGGTAATTTTACATGATCTGGGGGAGGGCGGGAAATGGCCGGGGGATGACCGGAGATCAGAGTCACCAGCGGGTGGCCCGCCGCCGGGCCTGTCTGCCCCCACGACCCGGGTCATTTGCGGAGGGGAGTTGAGACAGGTTTCGTTGCGAAAATTTGCCGGCGGTTATTCGCACTCCTTGAAGATGCGCGCCGTGCAGGTTTCACAGATATCCTTGTCCAGCTTTTGGTAAATCCCGTGAATTGCTTCGTTCCTGCTGTCGAAGAAATGGTCGTTGCCGATTTCTTTGACGAAGTAGGTCTTGGCGACGAATTCATACACCCTGGATTTCAGGCCGGTGAAGTACAGGCCGCCGCCGAGCTTTTGCAGACGTTTGCCTTCGTTGATGAGCATTTCCGCGCCGCTGAGATCGATAAAGTTGATGCCGCTGGCATCGATGAGGATGTGCGAGATATTTTGATTCTCGACGATGTTGTGAATGGTTTCCTGGATATGGTTCAGTGAGCCAAAATAAATCGACATGTCAATGCGGATGATCTTCAGCTGCGGGCACTGGTTGAGGGGCTTCTTGTTGATATTGATGAGAGGGCGCTTGGGGTCATCGACATCGACGCTCAGGGTGGGGATTTCCGGGTTTGATGTGCGGGCAAGAAACAGCACGAGTGACAGCAACACGCCGAGGTAAATCGCAAACTCCAGTTCCAGGAGCAGGGTAGAGAAAAAGGTCACTAGCAGCACGGCGGTTTCAGATTTGCTGTTCTTCAACACATTCTTGATGTGATGAAAATCGATCAGGTTATAGGCCACAATGAGAATCACCCCGCCCATGGCCGCCACCGGCAGATAGGCCGTGAGAGGGGCAATGAGCAGTACCGTAAGCATCAAAAAGATCGCCGCAAAGATGGCCGACATGGGGGTTTTTGCGCCTGCCGCATAATTAATGCCCGAGCGGGTGAACGAACCCGAGCCGGCATAACTGGAAAAGAAACTGCCGACCATGTTGGACAGGCCCTGACCGATGAATTCCTGGTTGGAATTGATGCGCTGGTTTGATTTTGTTGCTATGGCGCGGCTGATGGAGACCGCTTCGATCAGACCCAGCAGGGCAACGGCAAAGGCCTCGGGGGCGAGCATTTGAATGGTGGGGAAGGAAAAATCCGGCATTGACAGGGGCGGCAGATGGGCGGGTATTTCACCCACCAGCTCGACACCATGTGACTCGCCATTGAGCAAGATTGCGATGATGCTTCCGGCCACCAGGCCCACCAGCAGGTAGGGAATTTTTGGCGCCAGTTTTTTTGTCAGCACGGCGATCAGCAGGGTGCCGGCGGCCACTGTAAAAATGTACAGATTAACGCTGTCTACACCGTTCCAGACATCGACCCAGGTATGGAAAAAAGATTCACCCTTGGGGATGGGGATACCCAGAACATGCTTCATCTGGCTGGTGGCGATGAGGATGGATGCACCGGCAGTAAAGCCGATAATCACTGTGTGTGAGACGAAATTTACCAGTACGCCCAGTTTGGCCAGACCGAAACCCAATTGGTAGGCGCCAGCGAGAAAGGTCAGTGTGAGCGCCAATTGAATGAATTCCGGCGTGCCGGGGTCGGCATGATGACTGACGGCGGAAAATACCACGATGGAAATGGCGGTGGTGGGGCCGGAAATCAAGTGATAGGACGAGCCGAACAAGGCGGCGATAATGGGTGTCACCATCGCGGTGTATAAACCATATTCCGGCGGCAGGCCGGCGATGGAGGCAAAGGCGACGCCCTGCGGCAGGACGATGATGGCGCCGGTGAATCCGGCGATGCTGTCCGCCTTCAGGGTAGCGGGGGTGACCAGTTTGAACCACTGTAAAAAGGGAAAAAATCGTGCCAGTGTCATACCGTTTCTCTAGGAATGAAGTTCGTCAATGTGCAGGGAAAGAACAAGCTAAGCAGCATAGCCTACGAATACCCTCCCGGTGAATAGGGCGAGGGTGTGATAGACAATAAGCCGGTGCAGGCAGTACTATCCGTCGTCTGCGTTTTGTCTTCATCATCATCGGTACCATCTTCATGCGTGAAACCATGCCATGAACCGTTGCTTATCAGGAATACTTTAATGGCCTATAAAATTTTTATCGGCATGCTGATGTTCTCCCTGCAGGCGGCGTTCGCTGAACCCTTTCCCCTGACCATTATCGAGCCCTTTGATGAGGGGAAGATCGTGATGTATGTTGCCGAAAGCGATATCGAACAATCGCCGGCCTGGCTGCCGGGGGAGGGTGCACCACCCCTGAGTATCGAGAATCTCATTAAGGCCATTGAGAAGTACCGCGCCGGCATGCCCAGGTTGGCCGAAGACACTGTCCACGAAATTGCGCTGAAGCCGATCTGGCATCATGAAAAACAACATCGCTGGTATTATCTGGTGCAAATGAAGAGCGCCGAGGGGCACGGTCACCGGCATTACCTTGCGGTGTTGATGAGCGGTAAGATTATCTCTGCCATCAAGGAACCGGAAGCCTATAAATAGACAACCATCCGAGCGTTTTTTTACTCTATGGGTGTTGGCTCGAGGATCTGATTGTGTGCTGATCCACTTTCATGGTGCAGGGTCTGTTTGGTGTCTATTTCAATTCCAGGTGCAGCATTTTGCCACCGGTTTCTTCCGCCAGTTTTTTGTAGTGCCAGGTGGTGTCGGGATTGTCTCGTCCCAGGGGCAGGGTGAATACCGGGCTGGGAATGTTGAAGTAATGGATGCGGTCTGCGGGGGGCTCGTCACCGATGAGCAGGTAGGCGCCGGGGGCCGGTGCATGTTCGGCAGCGTATTTGAAGGCGTGACCGATGGTCTCGTTGGCACCGACGAAGGGGGCGCCTTCGATGAGCCGGTCGAAGATTTCACCCATGGTGCCGCGGTAGGTGTCAGCCTTGCCGTCGGAGAACCAGGTGAGGGCATCGAGTTTTTTGCCAGAGCGAATGATGATGATGCGCAGTATGGGTACCAGGAATTCGCTCACTCCGTGCATGGAGCCGGTGGCATCGATGAGCAGGTGCAGGCTGTCGCCTGGCAGGTCACGCAGGCCTTTGACGAAGACATCGAAATCCTTGCGATTTTTCCCCTGGGCCATGCCGGAAGCGGCCAGTGCCTTTTCCATTTGTTCGTTGGTGGTGAGGCTGGCCATGGCGTCCATGCTGGCCATCAGGCGTTCGCGCTCGGCCTGGGCCCGGTCGAGGTCAGCCTGCAGGTGTTTGATGGCGTCCTTGAGCCGGGGCGCCTGGTATTGCTCGGCCATGCGCGCGGTGATGAGGATGGTGACCAGCAGGAAAATGAAGGTGGCGAGCATCAGCAGGGCGATGTCGGAGAACATCTCGTAGATATTGGGTGGATTTGAGCGGCGTTTTCTGCGCATGGTTGACGGCTATTTTTTGTTCTTGGCCCCGAACAGGTAGCCGATGATGCCGCGTTCGGCCTGACGCAGCTTGATCTCCAGCGCCAGGGTTTTGATATGGGCTTGGCGCAGGCGCACCATCTCCCGCAGTTTGTCGATTTCCATGTCCTGGCCAGGGTGTTTTACCTCGGTGGCGAATTCACGCATGGCTTCACGAGTGTTGACCAGCAGGGTGTGCAGTCCCTCGATATTGCGGCGCATGGTGTCGATCTCGGCGTTGATGAGGTGCAGATCCCGTTCCAGGGAGGGCTTCAGATCCGAGGAGCAATACACCAGGCAGGTGCGGGTGAGGCTGTCTTCCAGGCTTTCCACGCCGTTTTCATCGATGTGGGCGAAGATGCGCAACAACACGCCCCCCAGTACCGCACCCAGCAGGGTGGTGTAAAATGCCGTGCCCATGCCGCTCATGGCGCCGCGTAGACCGGCGAGCAGCTGGGCCTGATCCTGGCCCAGGGCGTCCAGGGAGGAAGTGAGGCCGGTCAGCGTCAGGGTCAGGCCAGCCACGGTGCCGATGAGACCCAGGGTGATCAGCAGGTTGCCGATGATCTCCAGGGCGTGGGCGAAGCGCTGATAAATGGAGAATTCCACGTCCACCAGGGCCTCGATGTTCAGTTCCCCGTTGTTTTCCACGATGGTGCGCAGGGAGCGGAAAAACTCTGCCACACAGCCCTTTTTATTGGCCTGTTCGATGCCCAGCCAGCCGTCGCGCTTGGCGATGGCTTCCAGTTCGTCCACCTTGATGGATTCGAAGGTGAGCAGGATGGTGAGCACGAAGCTGGTAATCACCCCCAGGGCGAACAGCGAGATGATTGCCCAGGTGATGCGGCTGGGGTCGTTCTGCACAAAGGCGAAGACTTCTGTGTCCTGGTAGAGCCCCAGATAGATGACGATGGCGGCTGCAGCCCATGCAATCCACAGGACCAGAGCCCGGTATCCTCGTTGTACCATAGTATGACTAACTCGATTATTTTCAGGGTGTTGGCAGACCGTGGGCTCTTGAGGGCGACCCACGGTGGTGGCTGCTTTGGCCTCAAGTATGTTGTGGCAATGAATGGAGGTCAAACCCGGAACGGGGGCGGCGCAGGGAAAATGAGTGACTGTTTGCCGGTTTAGGTTGCGGCACCGGCGCCATAACCTAATAAAATGCTTGGTTAAATTTGGGTGTCCTGGCGCTGGTAAGTTGTGGGAAACGTGATATATACTGGCCGCCGTTTGCTTGTCCGGCTGCGGGAAACCGTGTTATATACATGGCCGGAATTCCGAAACTCTGTTTTTGTGTAGTCATTTGGGAGGGGAGTAACATGGGTATTGATGCAACTATTGGACTTGTCTATATCGTGGTAACTATCGTGTCTTTCGCTGTCGCCGGGATGATGATGAAAAGAGGCAGCTGATTTATTCCAATCGTTTGCGTGGCCCTGGCCGCAGTTTGTTTGTGAACAGGGGTATGTGATGACGGGATTTGCAGGAAACGGCTGAGTGGGTAGTAGGCAAGCCCAGCGATTAGCAGGCCAGAGCAGGTTGGGGATAGAACAAAGGCGCAAGCCGGGCAAAACAAGAATCATATTGCTTATTACGAATTAACAAATTAGGTTGGGAGGGAGTGTTCTTATGCATCTCATAACAAAAGTATCAGCAGTCGCGACACTGTTCGCCGCATCTGCGGCGTTTGCCTCGGGCGGGAGCCACGGCATTCACGGTAATATCGAAAACGGCAAAAACATCTTCATGAACGGCAAGGGCGATGTACCTGCCTGTAACAGTTGTCATGGTCAGGATGGCATGGGTGACGACGCCATGGGCACGCCCCGCTTGGCGGGACAGGGCTACGTGTTTCTGGTAAAGCAGCTGGAAGATTTTGCCGCTGACAAGCGCATGGATACCACCATGTTTATCATGAATACCAACGCCAAGGGGCTGAGCCCGGAGGATCGTCGGGATGTTGCGGCTTATGCCGCCAGCCTGAGCAAGGAATTGGTGTCTTCCGATATGAAACAGGTGAAGGAGCTGGGAAATCCTGTGGGTGTGCGTCACCTGGGCAAGTCCATTGTGATGTATGGCGCCACGGATCGCGGTATTCCTTCCTGTTATTCCTGTCATAGTTTCAACGGACGAGGCGCCGCACCGGTGTATCCCATGATCGGTGGACAGAAATACGTGTACCTGATCAATCAGCTGAAAAAATGGCGTGATGGCAGCCGTGCCAATGATCCCATGGGTCAGATGCGTGCCGTGGCCAAAAACATGACCGATGACGATATCCACAATGTGGCTACCTATCTCACGTCTGCTCCGCGAACCACTATGGGTAATTCCCGGGTGCCGGATGACTACCCTCATGAATGATGTCTGATCCTCGACGGGTATGAAAAAAGGGCGGTTTTCACCGCCCTTTTTTTATCTGCTGTTTTTGTGTTCATGCAGTTTTCTCCTCTCTGCGGTTTTCTGGTAGAATCCTCTGGCCAAGATGGTTTCGGTCTGTGGTTTTGCCTGCCGAGTTATTCCGTCAATCCCTGTATCGCAGCACGCCTCCCGGAAGGGCTGGAAGACGTCATATGTCAAATCAGAAGCAGATATTAAAAAGCGGCGAAAAGATTCTTTTCGGAATCGTTGCCGTGTTTATTGGTCTTGCGGTGGTTGCCTATGCGGCCCTGGAGGTGTATCGCACCTCGCGTCCCGAACCCATGTTTGCGAACAAGACTCATTATGATTTTTCCGAGGAGGGACAGGTGGGCTCCGCACTTTTCCGCAAATCCGGCTGTACAGCATGTCATCGCGCCTTGCGAAATGGCACCAATATGGGTTTGTCACTGGATGGCGTAGGCTCAGTTCGCAGTCTGGAGTGGTTGGTCGACTTTTTGGCCAACCCAGAGAAAACATACGGGGCGAAGACCTTCGATCACGGTGCTCCACCCAAGGAGGCGGCCTATGTGGCGCAGTTGCCGGAAAAGGACCGTCACGCCATTGCGGTGTTTATCTCTGAATTGAAATCCGAGCAGGGTTCATCTTCGGCAGCCATGCCGCCGGAAGGACGCTCGGATTTTATTGATAACATGGTAGGTGCCTGGGCGCCGAAGGAGTGGAAGGAGCGCTACCAGGATATACGCACCAAGGATGCGCCGGAAGGTGCTTCACAGGGCAGGACGCAGTCACCTGCCTCCAAAAAAACCAGCGAGCAGGCCAACAACAAGGCTCATCAGGAGTAATCAGTGAACAGCAGTCAGCAAGAGCCGTGGGTGCATGATACGGAATATACTCGTTACACCCTGTGGTTTATTTACGCGTGTATCATCTACAGTATCATCGGTTTTTCCTGGGGGGCGCTGATGGGGGGTATTTCCGAATTTCGTCATTTCGTGGATCATCGCCTGCATGGCAATCTGATTGTCCGCGCTCACACCCATGTGAATCTGTTGGGGTGGGTGGAAATGGCTATTTTTGGGGCGGTCTACTACATTATTCCACGCTTGGTGAAAAAGCCTATCTACAGTCTCAAGTTGGTGAAATGGCATTTCTGGACACATAACTTTGGTCTCATTGGCATGGTGGTGTTTTTCACCACGGCAGGGATACTGGGTGGGCTGACCAGTGAGACCGGTACGCCGGAGCAGGTTGAGGCCGTGGTGAAGCCTATTCTTGCCACCATGGGTATATTTGGCACCCTGGTGTTACTGGCGAATTTTATCTGGGCATACAACCTGTTTCGCACCTGCGCCGGGTGGCGACAGGCTCGGGACCGGGACTGAGGTGTGATTATGTGGCGGATAGTAGTGACATTGCTGGTGGTGTCCCTGTCGGGCTGTATCTTTGACGATGGCAGCTACAAGGTGGGGATGGAGGTGCCAAGTTTACGCACCAAGACCCTCGAGGATGTGGGCGGAGATTTAAGCAGGATTACCAGTTATCGCTATCCCGATAAGCGCATGTACCAGTATTCCCTGGATGATGCCCTGGACTCTGGCAAGGTGATCGTGCTGGCCTTCGCCACGCCTGGGCATTGCACGCAATGTGACAAGCATTTACAGATGCTCAAGGGCGTCATGGATAAGTATGAGAATCAGGATGTGCTGTTCCTGCACATGGATCAGTATCAAAATCCCGAAGCCTTCAACGCCTTCAAGGTAATCGGCGACCCCTGGACCTACATCATCGACGGCAAGCACAAGATTCGCCTCAAGCGGGCCGGGCGCATGCTCTATCGTGAGGTGGATGCAGCGGTGGCCGGGTTGCTCAACGAGCGCAAAACAGGTTGATGCGGCGTGGCAAAATCAGCGGTATTTGAATTGGTGCAGGATCGCAAGGGCGTCACTTGGGATGCCCTGATGTATGTACCCACGGTGGCGGGTCTCGGCACTGGCGCCTTCATGTTCTGGTATGACGGCAATCAGGGGCTGGCGTACTTGTTGTTTTTTCTGGCTTGTTTCTTTTTCTACCAGGGCATTCACCGCATATTGGGAAGGTTGCTATTGTTGCCTCAATCGCCGGTATCGCTGGAGGTTTCCAAACAACGGGTCGTTTTGAGGATGCGTAATGGTGAAAGCGTCGAATTGATCAAGAATGTGCGTTTTTTCGCGGATCACGCCGGCAAGTCCTTCGGCCTTACCGGGATGGATATGATGGGCGCCAAGCGCCAATATGTGTTCCATAAGGGACAGTTTGCAAATGAGGCGGGATTTGGCCAGGCAACGTCGTCATTAAAAGTGTTTGCTTGATTTCTCAGTTCTGCCGGGTGTTTCCGTCTCCTGCTAGAATTTCAGCGGTCCTCTGTACCTGCCCTCCTAAGAAACGATTAGAAACATTCTTCGGCCGTATCAGCGATGACGTCGCTGACGGACGATATCCCATCCCATAAATGCGAGTACACCCACGCCGATCAGACAGGCGATGGCGATAATCCACTGCTCGGTGGCGGGGGACACCAGACCGCCGATGAGCATGTGGATTGAATATCCCAGAAGAAAAACAGAGCTGACGGCAACAGAGGCGAGAATAATAATTTCTTTCATTTTTTAGCGGTTTTTTTATGTAATATCGTTTGAAGTGGGCCCAGCTTAGCAGAAAATACTTGTGCGACAGAAGCTTGCATTTTTCAGACTGTTTGACTGAGGTATTCAGTTGATTTCACAGGAAAAATGTCAATAATTTGTCGGTTGAAAAACTCAGGCGCTTTTTCCCGGCGAAGGCTTGACCCCTGTAATGACATGTGACACTCTCCCTTGCCATGATTCCCCGGCTGTCACTGCGGGCGAACATTAGGGAGGGGGGACTTCCCGCATAATGAAGAGGTGAGAAGCGCCAACGTGTGTCTGCACCCGTTGCATTCAGCGCCTCCGTTAGACCCTAAATATAAAAAATTAATGTTTGGTTATCAGGAGGTGAAGGGATGAAAAATCCGCTAATGCTTTCTCTCGTTGGGGGAATGTTGACCGGAATGGGCAACGGTAGTGTGTTTGGCGCTACGCTCATGTGTTTTCTCGGCCGCGGCCAGTTCGACGACTGGGGTGGTTGGGGTAGCATGGCTTACGACCCGGCGACGTTCACCGGATTCATCGACTGGTCAATGATCGTCTTTGGTCTTGCCTTCTTTGCAATCCTCAAGGTTGCTGTTGGACGCCACCTGGAAATCGAGTCCAGAGCCTGATCAGGCGAATCAGACTATTTGCTAAACATTTTGGTTCAATGAGTTTTGGGGAGGGGTAGATATGGCAACTTTTGCTGGAGTAATGGGGATTCTGCTGGCGGCAGCTAGTATGTGGTTTGGCTGGTATCTGCTGATGCCACGCGACAGAAAGTAAATTGGTTGATTCGAAAAATATCCTGGGAGGGTAAAGATGTTTAAATACCTATTTGCGAAAGCGGAAGATATCCCGGCTGGATCAGCCGCGGTTTACTTCGGTTATTCGTCTATCATTTGGTTTGTAATCGGAACCGGTTTGGGTTCCTTCAATGCCGCCAAGCTCGCATTTCCGGATTTTGTCACCGGTAGTGAGATCCTGTCATTTGGACATATGCGCCAGGTGCACGTACTGGCGGTAATCCTCGGCTGGATCTCCATGGCCTTTGCCATGGCGATGATGTACATCACGCCGGCTTTGGGTAATACCAAGTTGTGGTCTGAGAAGCTGGGTGTCTGGAACTGCTTTATCTGGAATATCGGCCTGTCACTTGGGCTGTTCCTGCTGTGGTTGGGAGTGAGTTCTGGTCGTGAGTATTCCGACATGCCCTTCTTTATCGATGTGGTTGTGATCCTGGGCGTGTTGACTCCGCTTTGTGTCAACGTCTTTATGACTATCAAGACGCGCCGTACACAGGGTATCTACACCACTAACTGGTTCTTCGGTGCAGCCACATTCATGGTTATCATCGTTTTCTCGGTGGGTAATTCACCCGAGTTCTTCCAGTTGACTGGTTTGACTGAAGCCTATCTGACCTGGTGGTTCGCCCATAACGTATTGGGCTTGTGGATCACGCCGGTTGCAGCGGCCATCTCCTACTATGTGGTGCCCAAGGTAACGGGTAATCCGCTGTACTCGCACCGCATCGGTCACTTGCATTTCTGGTCTGTGGTGGTGTTCTACTCCACCCCGGCCGCTCATCACCTGATGTCCGCGCCCCTGCCTGAATGGCTGAAGTCCTTCGCATCTGTTGAAGGTGTGTTGATCCTGGTGCCGGCCATCGCCTTTGTGTCCAACCTGCTGCTCACCATGACCGGCAAGTGGCGCATGTTCGTGGAAAACATCGAAATCAAGTTCACCATCACCGGTGTGTTGATGGCGATCCCGCTAAACATGCAGGGTGGTTTCCAGCAGACCCGTGCCATTAACTGGTACATCCATGGAACCGGCTGGATCGTGGCCCATGCCCACTTGGCGTTGCTGGGTTTCTCCACCTTCCTGGAAGCGGCTGCCGTGTACTATGGCCTGCAGACACTGCTGCGCCGTAAACTGTATTCACTGGGCCTGGCTAACTTCCACTTCTGGATGTTGCTGGTAGGCTTTACCACGTACTGGGTATCCATGACCATCGCTGGTCTGATCCAGGGCGCAGGTAAAATTTACGAAGTGCCTTACATCGACGTCGTGATTGCCGAGCATCCCTACATGATTGCCCGTTGGGTGGGCGGCACCATGGTGTTCCTCGGTAACTGTGTGTGGCTGTACAATATGTACAAGACTGCTCGGGTGGGAACCGCAATTCCTGCTGGACGTCTGCCTCACGAACTTGCTTACGAACGTTAAAAGAACAATAAGGGGAGGAGTAAACCATGGCTTTTAGAGAGTATAAAATTGGTGCCCGAATGTTCGGTTTGGCGTTCGGTACATCAATGTTCATTACCTTGTACATGCCGGCAGTGGATATTCAGGATGTATCCGCGACATCCATTGCAATGGATCGTCAGCTGTCCTTCGGCCGGGTTGGGGGCTTCAGTTATGAAGATCCCTTCCTGCAAGGCTGGGCGAAACCAATCACGGTACAAATTACCCAGGATCCGAAAACAGGGGCAGCCATTGAGTCGACACGTGCCTTTGTTTACGAGAAGGACGTGCCGTTTCCCAATGGCATTCGCCATCCGCGGATTCTAGGTAAACTGCCTGCTGCTGCAAGCGAGTCCAAAGGGCGCATCAACGAGGCCTCAGAGGCGCAGGGTGCTGTCTTTATCGTGCGTGAAGAGGTCGAGAATGGCGAGTTGGTTCCGTTCATCGAAAATGCCACGGCAACTCGTGGCTGGACCCCGGAGGCTACCTTGGCGAAAGCTGCCGATTCTCAGCGTCTGCTCGTTGGTAAAGGTAAAATCATGTTCGTGCGTGAGGGCTGCTGGTGGTGCCACACCCTGCTGCCAGAGCAAACGCAGGATTGGCAGTACTTTGGTGCTCCGCCTATGCTCGGTGACTTCAATGGCGAGTCACCCACGGCATTTGGTTCAGACCGGAAGGCGCCTGACTTGACGCACGTGGGTTCACGCAACTCATCGCGTGAATGGATGATGATGCACTTCTTCAATCCACGTCTGGTGCAGTCGCATTCCATCATGCCACGCTACGATTATCTGTGGGGTGAAAAGGATGCCAACGGCAATACTATCGACTATGACGGTTGGCGTGCCGAATACACGGCTTATACCAATGGTGAGTCCGTGTATCCGCCCGAGGTGCCGGTACCTGCGGCTGATAGTGAAGCCCGCGCATTGATCGACTTTGTTCTGAACTTGAAATAAGGGGAGTAGACATGGCTTGGAAATTTGATAACCCGCTTTACACCCTGAGTAGTGATGATCAGAATGAAGCGGCTAAAAAGGTTTGGGAAGGAGAGAGTCTCGGTGGCATCACGGAGGATAACAACCGTCTGCCCGTGCCTGTCATTGGCCTTTTGATTTTGACGATTATCACGGCGTTTCTTGTTACCTTTCCGCTCTGGGGGCAGCGTCCCAATGCAGCAATCTACGAAGAATACATCGCGCTGATGGATTCTCCGGCAGTGCAGGGGAAGAGTGACAAAGAGGCGATGGAATATATCGTCAACAAGGTGAAGTCAGAAGGCTCCAAGTGGGCGCCGCTACAGGAACGCCATCCTGTGGAGATGGATGACTTACGGCTGATCAAGGATGCGATAATCGAACTGAAGCGTCAGAACGCCGATCTCCGCGAATATACGGTTCTTGGTAACAAGCTGGTGCTTGCGAACTTTGAAGGTAATTGGATTACCGATCCGAACACCGGAAAGATCCGTCGTGAGCGCGTACAGCCATGGTGGGATAAGGGATATACCATCGATATCTTTTTCATCGTCGTATTCTGCGTAAGCGTGGTGATAGCGGTGAAACGGCTGCCTCCCTATGATTGGGAACCCACACACCACGGTCACTAGGCCAAATAGAGATAATGAGGAGATTGCAATGATTGATCTTGATAATGGCCCTTTGGCAATGCTCATATGGATTCTGCTGGTTTATACCGCACCGTTTATCTACAGCTTTTTTGTGGATAAGACGGATGAGGACAAGCCAAACATCGGCGACTATGGCTGATAGGCCATGGCTAACAGGCTATGGTTGGCTATGGTATGGTTGGCATAGGAAGTGCCTGATACGATAGCAGCCTGTATGCAGTAGTTTCCTGTATGCAGAAGTTTAGTGACAAGGCCACACCCATCCGGTGTGGCCTTGTCCTTTTCGGGGTAGAAAAGACAGGTTGGAAAATGCCCCTGGTGCAAGATTTATTGGCTGCAAAGTAGGCAGACATGGTAATATTGCGGGTCTGTCGGGAGATTCCTGGCACCGTTTGCTATCCCCCCATGCAGGCTATTTAAAGATGGTTTCTGACGCAGTGCGACATTTTCTTGATCTTGTGTATGAGCTTGTTTCTGTGGCGATTCTGCATCTGCCGAAACTCTCCCTGAAAGATGGAGGTGGGCCATTCGGTATTGATACCAGTATCGAAGGGATGAAGTCACAAGAATTTAGTGTTGGTATTTTCTATTTTTTAATTGCATCGATTGTTGTATTTACCGTTTTTGTTTTTCTTTTCATGACGAAGGGGAAGACGGCGAATCTGAAAAAAGGTGAAAAAATCCTTTTTGTCTGGATTCTATTTGGCATAGTTACCGCGGTCGTGTTTGGTGCGGCGCAAATGCTTCATGGGTATTTGTTTTAGGAGAAATGAAGATGGCGGATTTTTTTAACTCATTTGAAGATGGCTGGACGATTTATCTCTGGCTGATTGCCGGCGCCGCAATTGTGTTAACCGCAATTTACTGGGTACGTTGGGCAGCGCACAATGATCAGTTTGACGAGGATATCAAATATGTCGTTTTCGATGAAAACGACAAAGACAAGATGACGCCTGAGGAATTCGAAAAGGCAATGAAGGTCAACAAACATCAAGAAGAGCTGCGTGATGAATATCTGGCAAAAGAGGCGGAGCGTAAGCAGAGCGGTTCATAATGCGTAAGGGCGAAAAGGCTATTCTTTTAGGTATCACGGCCTTTGTCGTGGTGGTTATGGCTGTGAAAGCCTGGATGGTCTCCCAGGACAAGGAAAAAGATCCGGGTATTCCATTTTACAGCACAGCCAGCCCAGAACTGGCACGTGAGGCATCGGTTCTATACCGGAAATACAAATGTCGAGACTGTCATGCCTTATGGGGTGTGCGAAACATCATGCAAGCCGTTCCTGCGCCTTCTCTGGATGGCATGGGCTCCATGCGTGATGAAGAGTGGTTGTACAGCTATTTCTCCTCAGAGAACCCCCAGGCAATACTTCCTTCTCGCCTCAAGCCGCGCTTTCGTATGCCTTCTTTTGCAAAGATCCCCGAAGCTGATCGCCGCAAGCTTGCCAAGTATATTGCCAGTTTGAAAGTTGAAGATTGGTATCTAGATGAGGCTCGCAAAACAGCGTATGAAAAACTCACCGGCAAGGATTATCGACAATGAGGGTGCGGATTAACTGGTTCACGCTTTTCATTGCATTACTTGCGGGCTGCCTGCTCAATTTTCTTGGGGATTGGCTGCTCGGCGTTCGTATTGAATTGTTTTGGGGTTTAAAAACATTCAATATTTTCTGGTTTTTGCAGTTATTTATTCTCCCTTTGCTGGTGGGGATAGCCGTCTCTTACATTTATGGACTGGGTGGGAAATGGATCGCGGTTTTTCCACCGCTCATAGTGCGCTACATCGCCTACTACCAAACGGTGTACTCGAATAACCCGCTTCCCGATGGGGCCGAGTTGATGCCGCTGGGCTGGTGGGGTTTTTTTGTCATTCTGGCAATGGAGTCTGCGATGATCGGTGGGGTGCTGGGCGAAATCATGAACAGGCGTATTTATGGCTGGAAGAAAGCCGCCCATGTATCCGATGGGGACGCTGCCGTGGACAAGCAAACGAGTTCACTAAATGCCGATGATAAGGCTGGGCCCGGTGCACAGAAGAGCTGAATCATGCAGACCCAGTATCATGCCAAATTGACAGCGGAGGAACGCCAGAAGCGTGAACGTTATCTGGCGGCCACAGTGATCACCTGCATTGCCGCAGCCGTAGTATTTGGTGTTTTGCATGTGGTCAAGTTGGGTTCAAACCGCATGGCGGATATGAGGGATCGGGCAACCTATGACCTTGCAGATATGAAGGATCATTTGCGTGCCGCGGGTGAGGATATTGCTCGCCATCGTGATCATGAATCTCAGACAAAGGCGCAAAAAGTTTATGCCTGGAATGAGTTGGATTCTCTGCTAACTCCCGCGCAGTGGAAAGAGCTTGAAGCAGTAGTGACAATACCGGCAGGTGAATTTTTAATGGGAACAGATTCGCCACGGGCGGACGATTACAATCGTCCACAGCATCGCGTGTTTCTGCCTGAATATCAGATCGACAAGTATCCGGTCACACAAGCTGAATACGCCAAGTTTGTCATGGAAACCAAGCACCGTCCGCCATTGGACTGGGCTAATGGCCAGATCCCTGATGGAAAAATCCTTAACCCTGTAACCATGGTGACATGGTATGACGCTGAAGACTATTGTCGCTGGGAAGGCAAACGTCTACCCACGGAGGCGGAGTGGGAGAAGGCTGCGCGCGGCATCGATGGCCGGCGTTGGCCCTGGGGAAACAAGATGGATGCCACACGACTCAATACCTATTACAACACCGGTGCCAGTAATATTGTGACAACCTACAAGAACGGTGTTAGTCCCTATGGTGTGTTTGACATGGCGGGTAATGTAAGTGAATGGACAGCCAGTGATTTTCGGCCATACGAAGGTTCTACGGCACCTGCTGATACCTTCCAGCCCAAGAAGGTCCAGGCACTAACCCCTGAGGATCGTGGGCTGAAAGTGGCCGACTTGGTGCCTATGGAAGGCGTCTATAAGGTGCGCCGCGGAGGTTCGTGGAAGAGCGATCCCTTTTCCACCTCCACCTATCATCGTAATTTTTCAATGCCCTATTATGCCTCGGACTTTTTTGGCTTCCGTTGTGCTGTGTCGTCTGACAAGAGCCACACTGAAAAGGCTGCGCAGCAATAGAAAAGCGAGTATCGACTTGTGAAAAGATTTTCCCAATGCTTGGTGTTTTTGATAATGCTGGCAACAAGCTGTTCAGTATTCGCGGTGGACAGTTATCGCTATGCTCATGTGACCATTGAGACGCCATGGTCCATTTTTATTTTCCTGCTGTTTATTATTCTCTTTCCGTTTATTCTGATGGCGGTTCTTTATTGGTATTTTGCGATGAAGAAACCAGAGGCGAAAGATGCAGAACATGAGTAACTGGGTGAATATTGTCTGGCTTGTGCTGTGTTTGATGTTGCCATTTGTCGCCCAGGCAGAACAGACCAGCGCGGGTTCTTCCGGCGAGCAGGGCAGCGCGGGAGTGATCCAGGCCTTCACTACCGACAAATCAGAGAAAAGCGAAATTGTAAGCATCGAAGATGACACCAAGCGTTTGGTGATGTTTGTCATGGGCGTGCCGCTGTTGTTGTTGATTATTGCCACCGTGGCGCTGGGCGTTGCCATGGGCGTGTATGGCAAGCCGGTGTTTGTGCCACATATGGTGTGCGCCGGACTCAGCCTAACCCTGGCCCTGGGGCACGCGGTGGTGGGTATTGTCTGGTTTTATCCTTTTTGATGGGTTGCTGTTCGTTTCCCGTCCTCTTTCCTTCCGATAGCCCTCCGGCCTGACATGCATCGTGTTCCCGCATTAAGACGGCTGGGGCTGTTTCTGGTAGTGATCTATCTGGTCTCCGGGGCCGCCAGCCTGAGTTATGAAATTCTCTGGACACGCATGCTCTCCCTACAGTTTGGGGTGAGTATCTTTGGTGTCGTGGCCACGGTGACGGCCTACATGGCGGGTCTGGGAGCCGGTAGTTTTCTCGGTGCCCGCTGGAGCCGTGCTACCTCGCATCCCCTGCGCCTGTTTGCGTTTATTGAGTTATTTGTGGCCATCACTGCACTGTTGTTGCCCTTGTTGTTTCAATCCATTGATGCCCAGCTCACGGTGCTCGCTGGCAGTACGGGCTACACCGGGTGGATTGCGCTGCAGATTGTGGTGGTCACTCTGGTGCTGATGATTCCCGCCATGGCCATGGGCGCCGGTTTTCCGCTGATTCTTGCCGCTGTGCAGGAGGCCAGGGTTTCCCTGGGCAGCATTTACGGCATCAATGCGCTGGGTGGTGCCTGTGGTGCCTTGTTGCCTCTGTGGCTGTTGCCCAATCTGGGCTGGCTGGCATCCCTGCGTATGGTGGCGGCCGTGGGATTGGTCATGGCGGGAATGCTGTTTTTATTGTCCTGGCGTTTTGAACGCTCTGAACGGGAAACGACACCCACCCCTGCCCCGCAGCGTCCGCCGCTTAAATGGCTCTTGGCCTACGCCGGTATCGGCGCCGGCGCCCTGTTGCTGGAGATCGGCTGGACGCGTCTGTTCGGCATGGTGATGTTGCGAACCGAATATGTACTGGCGATCATTCTCGCCGTGTTTTTGCTGGGTATCGGCTTTGGCAGTCTGCTGGCGAGAGTGCTGGTCAAACCACACTGGTTTTCCGTGCTGCCAGTGGTGGCCAGCGGCTTTGCCCTGTTCAGCCTGTGGTGGCTGCCGGTGTTATCGGCCTGGATTGAACAGGAACACTTCACATCCCTGTTTGCCGCGCTGTGGTTACAGGGCTCGGCTATCGCCTTTTTGACCCTGCCCGTGACCCTGGTGCTCGGCGCCTGGTTGCCCTTGTTGGCGGAACGCGTGGGTAATCGTTTTCAAAGCGGCGTGTGGTTGTATGGCGCCAATTCCCTGGGTGCTGCCCTGGGCACCTTGCTGGCCGGCTTCGTGTTCATTCCAGTGGTGGGCACCAATGCCACCATCGTTCTTGGAGCGCTGTTGTTGCTCGTTTTGGGTTTGGGGCTGGCCAGGGGTTGGGCCTCTCGACCTGCCTGGGCCCTGGTGATCATCATGGGGCTGGTGAGCACCACGGTGCTGGAGATGCCGCCGGTCTCCCGTCTCTTGCCCAAGGCCTATGCCGGGGCCAAGACCCTATCTCTACATGAGGACGCCATTTCCATCACCCATGTTGTTGCGGGCGCCGATGGCCAACGCCAGCTCCTGGCAGACATGCGACGCATGGATGCTTCCTCGGAGCCCACCGCCGTGGTGGTACAGAAGAACCAGGTGCGCCTGCCCCTATTGCTTCACCCCCACCCGCAGCGAGTACTGTTTCTGGGCCTGGGCACGGGCATTTCCGCCTCGGCCTCCCTGGCCTTTCCCGATCTGCAGCGCACCGCTGTTGAATTGTCCCGGGGGGCAATCCTGGCCGCACAGAGCGCCTTTCGTCCGGTGAATGGCGACATCACGCGTCAACTGCACGTGGTGCGGGATGATGCCCGGCATTTCCTGATGAGCGACAAGGCCGCCTACGATGTGATTATCGGTGACCTGTTTCACCCGGACCTGGTGGGCCGCAGCGCCTTGTTGTCCCGCCAGCAATTCCTGCGCGCCCGGCAGCGCCTGGCCCCGGGCGGGCTGTTCGTGCAATGGCTGGCACTGAACCAGTTTGACGTAGCCAACCTGAAAGTGGTACTCGCCACCTTCAGGGATGCCTTTCCCCAGGCAGTAATCTTCGTGGATGCCTTCCGCCTGGCCATGGTGGGTATGCGAGATGGCGAGGTCAGCAGCGCCAAACTGCTGGCCAATGTGCAACGCCTGGGCACTGCGCAGGCCACGGGCGCCACCGGTGGCGAAGGGCCCTGGACCTGGCTGGGGCGTTACTGGGGGCAAATCCCTGCGCTGGATGTGCCCCTGCAGGACGAGTGGGCACCGGTGATTGAATACCGTCTGCCAGGGGCGCGTTACAACGGCGAGCTGGATATGTCCAAGGTGTTGGCCTGGTTGCAGTCCATCCGACCCCGGGTGCAACAGGCCGCCAGTGAATTGGCAGTGGCGCAAGAGGATTTCGACGCCTTCGAACGCGCCTACATCGCCACGGAGCTGGCCCATCGCAGCTGGCTCGCCCTGTTGCGCGGGCAACAAGGCGAGGGTCAGCGCCTGCTGCCCCTGGCCTATCAGGCCAATCCCAATGATCGCTGGGTGGGCTTCGCCCTGGCCGACGCTGTATTGCAGGACAGCGCCGCGGCCGAGGCCCGTGGGCTCACGGAGCGCCAATTACTGGAATCGGTGCTGCGCATTCGTCCTGATCACACTGAGGCCCTGCGGCGGCTCTGGCGCCTGGCGCAAACGGCAGGAGAACGTGAGCAGGCCGCCGCCTATCGTCAACGGCTGGAGACCTTAAGTCCCCTGGATGCAGTCTTACAAAAACCCTAGTGTTTTCCTCAGTAACGGTGGTTGGGCAGGGCCCTGTTCAATGCTTCGCCAGGCCCAAAATGATAGACTACGCCAATGAGCAGTAATGACGCATTGAGCAAGATTCCCATTCGCATCGACACCACTCCCGGCGGTCTGAACTTTCATTGGCGCCGGCGCCTGACCCAGTTTTCGCTGATCGCCCTGGCCATCATTATTCCAGTGAGCGGACTGTTGCGCATTGACCTGGTGGCGGGCGCCTTCGTGGTGCTTGATCATCAGATCTGGTGGGCGGACTTCTTTCTGGTGTTTGGCCTGTGGATGCTGCTCGCCAGTGGCATGGTGATGTTGTATTCCACCGTGGGGACCGCCTTTTGTGGTTGGGCCTGCCCGCAGAACACCCTTTCGGAAATGGCCAACGAGTGGACGTATCGCCTGTTGGGCAAGCGTGCCGACATGAGCGTGGCCGGAGAAAAAATGAAAGTGGCGGCCAGCAAGAACCGCTTTCTCAATTGGTTGTTGCTGAGTTTGATCCTGCTTGCCATGTCCATGGTGCTGGCATTGATCCCATTGTTTTATTTCTACCCTCCCGATGTAGTCTGGTCCTTCATGACCCTGCGCGAGGACCCACGCCTTGCCGATTCGCTGCATTACATCTACGTGATTTGTGTGCTGGTGATCCTGGTGGATGTGAGTTTCATTCGACATTTCTGGTGCCGCTTCATGTGTGTGTACCGCGTCTGGCAACATGGCTTCAAGACCAAACAAACCCTGAAGATCGCCTATGATGAGGCGCGTGCCGCGAATTGCGAGAAATGCAACTATTGCAGCACCGCCTGTTTCATCGGCCTGGACCCACGCAATACCGATATGTACGACAGTTGCATCAACTGCGGCGAATGCATCGATGCCTGCAATCGCCTGCAGGCCAAAAAGGGTGAAACAGGCCTGTTGTCCTTCGCGCGCGGTTCATCGTCCGGGCCAACATTAAAACGCAACCTGGCATCCATCTCCCAACGCATGCGCTGGACCCTGCCATTCTCCCTGCTGGGGCTGGGCATGTTTATCTGGGGTTTGATGAGCTATGACCCCTATCACCTGGCAGTGTATCGTGCCGACCAGCAATATGGCTCGACGATCCGTGACTATCGCATTGCCATATCGCACAAACTCTATCGACCAGCCGATGTCAGTCTGCGTATCGAGGGCTTGCCCGAGAAAAGTTATTCCATTGCATCGAAGGCGCTACATTTCGATACAGCAGGACGCATTGATCTTAACCTGCATATCAATTCCAGCATGCCGCCGGGGTTGCATTCATTCCTGGTGCATGTGAATGCAGCGGATGGCTGGCACGATGTTTATCGGGTGCAGCATTTTGTCGAACAAAACAAGCAAGCAACTGCCAGCAGCGTTTCATGACCGTAAGGTAACAGTCCCATGAGCAAAGAAAATGAAGTCAGTAATGACGATACCGATCCGACGCCACCTGAAGAAATCAAGGACACGCAGTGGGGTGAGTTGCCAGAGGATAATTTTGGTTATGCCTCAGACGAAGAACGCCGTGCCAAGCGGGGCTTGGAGGACTGGGAACTGGTAGAAAAAATACCCGAATCACAACAACCGGTACCACGCTGGTTTTTCGGGATCATTATCGCAGTGGTACTGGTGGCAGTAGGTCTGAGTTTTCCCTTCTGGGGGGATCGCCCGGGTTACGAGCGTGAATGGATCAACTGGGGATTCGGCGCCGCACTGTTGTATATCGCGGTATTTGGCACCTTCGTGTATTTTATGGTGAATTTCTACGGCTCCAAGGTGGCGGGTCGTCTGGACACGGATACAAGGAAAGAGGCTGCCGATGAGGACGACAAGGAGAAGAAAAAAAATGACGGCCGTGCAAATGATGCGAAATCTTAGTGGCCTTGGTCTGCTGGTGATGATAACGGCCTGTGACACATCCACAGAGAACATTGAATACCCGGAGGCAGGTTCTCCTGCGGCGAAACTTTTCCTCGAGAAATGTTCGTTCTGTCATGTGGCGCCAGCACCGACTGCCCATGCTGCCCGTGTCTGGCCGGGGGTGTTACAGCGCATGCAGATGCGCATGAAGGCCAAAGGCATGCCATCCCTGAATAATCGCACGCTGGCCGATATTCTGGATTATCTGCAGCGCAATGCGGCAGAGCTGGAACCAAAGAAATGAATATGATTCCGTCACGCCTCATCTCGAGTTTACTGGGCTCGATGTTGTTGCTGGTGCTTAGCGGTTGCGGCAATGAACAGGCAGTGATTCTTGGCCCGCAATACTGGGAGGATCTGGGGTTCAAGGTTGAGACCCGGCCCAGCCCGCCACGCGTGGGCATGAACGAGTTTATCGTTATTGCCAGTCGTGATGAATACAAGCCCGGTGTGGGTTTGGTGGTGATGTTGCGGGTAAACAAGAACGACAAGTGGCGGCAGGCGATTCAGGATGGTTTTACCGGCGTGTACCGGCGTGCCGTGCGGGTGGATGATCCGGCCACACAATTCTTGTATGTGCACGTGCGCCGTTCAAAGGATGAAAAGGATGAAACAGTTCTGGTTTTCCCCTTGAATCAGAAACCAGCAACTTCCAGTTAGCCAGTCTTTTTGGCCAGGCGTCCACTGCTGCGCCAGCGGCGTAACAAGAGGATGCGTTCACCGCCACGTTCCTCGCTACACCTGGGGCAGGTGAGATAGGCCAGATACATCTCCTTAGGCATACGTCCGTTGTCCAGCAAGCGCATCTGTTGTTCGCGCACACTTTTGCGCAAGGTGCCGATGCCGCCTTCGTGCAGGAAGCCCTGTAATTGAAAATCCATTGGCAGGTGCTGAAAATGCCGTGAAGGGGACTCCTTGTCTTCCAGCAGGCGAATCATCTTACCGCGCAGCCAGCCGGTGCGGGTGAGGGCAAAGCCGGGCCAGCGTTCGTGTAGTTCCAGTTGCTCGATCTCATCCTGCTGGCGTTGCCGGTAGGTCTCAAAAGACAGGGGCATGTGCAGAAAGCTGGCGATGGGTAATACGTGTGCAGTGTGGAAGGCAAGGTCTACGTCCTGCCCGTGCCAGTCGGGATACTCACCGGGGCAACCGCATTCGAGTATCATCTCAGCTCTCCGGCCTCTCCCGGCGCATCTTGCGGAAGGTCAAGAAGATGTTGGCAAAATACACCCAGAAACCGATGCCCATGATGGTCGATACCGTGGCGATGGTGGGCCCGTAAAAGCGGTGAATGCCGTCCACCAGATTGGCATCCTGCAGCAGGGCGCGGCCCTCGAGAATGCCGAAGGTCATCAGGGTGCTGTAAAAACCCGCAATACCGATGCTGGTCCACCAGAAGCTGTGATGCACCAGGCGTTGTGAGTACAGCCTGACCCCCGCCATTCTTGGCAACAGATAGTACGACGCGCCCATGAGAAACACCACAACACCGCCCACCACATTGATGTGGGCGTGAGCCAGAGGGTCGATGAGATGACCCGGGCCGCCGTAGGGACTGCCGATGCTGTCCAGCCAGGCACGGATCGGGCGGATTACCTGCAATACCCCGTGCACGGTGCCAATGAACAGGCACAGGGAGGACATCACCAGGTATTTGACGAGGTAGGCATCATCACCACGCTGTGGGTCAGGCTTGTCGTTGGATGTGGATGGTGTGGGTGGTTGTGTGGACATAGGTGCGGCAGCAACGGCGTCTGGGAGAGTTTGAATATCGGCGGGTTGATTGCAGACAGCGCAGAAAAAAGCCCGGAAGAACCGGGCTTTTCTGCACTCGGGGCCAAGACCCCGGGTAGTTGTTATTTTTTGCGTGCGTCTGCTGCAGCGTCGCAACCGATGCCGCCGAGTATGAAGCTGGATACGATGATGAACAGGAATACGGTGATTGGTACGATAATGGCCATTTAAAAATCCTCCTCAGATTTCCTCCCCCCACAGGAGGATCGGTAAAAAATCAGCCCTGAGTCTACCCAATCGGCCTCAGCCGTGCAAGCATCATTTCCCGCAGAAAATCCAAATGTTTCACTGGGTTATTGTCCTGGGTCGGCAGTGCCTGATTCAGGCGCTTTGCGCCATGAGGCGTTCGTACTTGGCGCGCAGCTCGTCTTCAGATTCCTGATGATTGGGGTCCAGCGGGATACAGTCCACGGGACACACGTCCACGCACTGCGAGGTCTCGTAGTGCCCCACGCATTCTGTACACAGATCGGGATCGATCTCGTAGATTTCTTCGCCCTGGCTGATAGCGCCGTTGGGGCACTCGGGCTCGCACACATCGCAGTTGATGCATTCGTCGGTGATCATTAAGGCCATAATGGGAAACTCGTCAAACGTAGAACCAAAGGGATTAAGCCTGCGAATTTTAACGCAATTTGCGTTGCAATTCAGCCCTGATTTTTTCGTGGACGAAGGGGCTGACGTCGCCCCCCAGAGCGGCGATTTCCCGCACCAGGCTGGAGGAAATGTTGGCGTATTGTTCGGCGGGGGTGAGAAACAGGGTTTCCACCTCCGGGGCCAAGGTACGGTTCATGCCGGCGAGCTGGAATTCGTAGTCGAAATCGGACACCGCGCGCAGGCCGCGGAGGATCACCCGGGCCTGTTTTTCCCGGGCGAAGTCCACCAGCAGGCCGTCGAAACTGCAGACTTCCACGTTGTCCAGGCCCGCCAGGACGGTGCGCGCCAGGGACTCACGTTCCTCCAGGTCGAACACCGGTCGTTTGCCCGGGTTGGCGGCCAGGGCGACGATCACCCGGTCGAACAGCCGGGCGGCCCGTTCCACCAGATCGGAGTGCCCTCGGGTGATGGGGTCGAAGGTGCCCGGATAGATGGCGTTGATGGTGTTCTGTTGGGACATGGGGGGATTGTCGCACGATTTCAGGCGGCGCGGGTGGCCAATCGATAGGCCACCTGGCCGGCGGTCTTTTTCCGGTCGATGTTCCAGTCTGGAGGTAGCTTGTTCAGCGCCAGGTCGCGTTCGGATTCCAGATAGATGCGCGCACCAGGGGCCAGCCAGTCCAGGTCTTCCAGCAGTGCGGTACAACGGGCGATGAGTCCCTGGCCGAAGGGTGGGTCCAGGAACACCACGTCGTAACGGGCGTCGCCAGGGCCGCGTTGCAGGAAGGTCTCGGCGTCCATGGTCACCACCACGGCATCGTCACAGTCCAGAGTGCGCAGGTGGGCCTCCAGTTGTTGCGCGGCGGTAGGGGATTTTTCCACCAGCACGGCACGGGCCGCGCCCCGCGACAGGGCCTCCAGCCCCAGTGCGCCGCTGCCGGCGAACAGGTCCAGGCAACGTGCGCCGACGATGTCGTTTTGCAGCCAGTTGAACAGGGTCTCGCGCACCCGGTCCGGGGTGGGGCGCAGGCCCTCCACGTCGGGGAAGTCCAGCCGGCGGCCGCGCCACTGGCCGCCGATGATGCGTAGGCGGTTGGTGTTGCCGCGAGTTTGTCCGCGGGATGCTTTGCGCCGCTTGCTCAGGCCAGCTCCTCCAGCCAGTTCCGCGGGCGCAGGAAGTCATCGTAGAGCCGGGCCTCGGGGGTGCCGGGTTCGGGCCGCCAGTTGTAGCGCCACTTCACCAGCGGCGGCAGGGACATGAGGATGGACTCGGTGCGCCCGCCGGTCTGTAGGCCGAACAGGGTGCCGCGGTCGTAGACCAGGTTGTATTCCACGTAGCGGCCGCGACGGTATAACTGGAAGTCGCGTTCCCGTTCACCATATTCGGTGGCCTTGCGTTTGGCGACGATGGGGCGATAGGCCTCGATGTAGTGGTCGCCCACGCTTTGCATGAACCTGAAACAGGCCTCGAAGCCGCCCTCGTTGAGATCGTCGAAGAACAGCCCGCCCACGCCGCGGGTCTCGCCGCGGTGCTTGAGGAAGAAATACTCGTCGCACCATTTTTTGTACCTGGGGTACACGTCGTCGCCGAAGGGATCGCAGGCCTTTTTCGAGACCCGGTGCCAGTGCAGCACGTCCTCCTCGAAGGGGTAGTAGGGCGTAAGATCGAAGCCGCCGCCGAACCACCAGATGGGATCTTCACCTTCCTTTTCCGCAATGAAAAAACGCACATTGGCGTGGGAGGTGGGGATGTAGGGATTTTTGGGATGAATCACCAGCGACACCCCCATGGCCTCGAAGGTGCGCCCCGCCAGCTCCGGGCGGTGGGCGGTGGCCGAGGCGGGCAGGCTGCCGCCGGAGACATGGGAAAAATTCACCCCGGCCTGTTCGAACACCGCGCCGTCGGTGAGCACCCGGGTGCGGCCACCGCCACCCCCGGTGTCGCGTTCCCAGTTGTCCTCAAAAAAATCGGCAGCGCCATCCTCTTCGGCGAGGCCGGCGCAGATGCGGTCCTGCAGGTCCAGCAAATAGGTTTTGACGGCCTGGATGTCGGGTGTGCTCATCAAATGGTGTCCTGTGTGTAAAGGTTTTTGCGGAGAAAAATCAGTCGCAAAGGGTACACCAGCGAGGCGGATATTGCGATGGCGCGCCGGGGGCGGGCAGTCTTTCCCTCCCCCGGCGCAACAAGCTTCAGCCTCCGCCGAGGATGGCCCAGGCGAGCACCATTTGTGCGCCGAAGCCCACCAGAAACGAAATGACCCGCAGTGCCGGAATGGCGAAGGTGAACACCACCACGTGCACCAGGCGTGCCACGAAATACACGAAACAGGCGGCCACCGTGGCCGGGGTGGAGATACCCAGTACGTGCAGAATCAGTACCAGCGGAGCAAACACCGCCAGGTTTTCTGCGGCGTTTTCGTGGGCCTTCAACATGCGCCGCGCCCATGCCGCCTTGGCCTGGGTGTGATCGTATTCGATGGGGTCCCAGATGGAGGCGATGAGACCCTTTTCCAGGATCCAGTTGCTGATGTAGGGCAGCCACAGCAGGGCCGTCATGGTGGTGGTGACTGCCAGCCAGAACAGTTCGGGGGAGAGTTCAGTCATGGTTTTCCCCTTTCGGAGGCTGCCAGGCCAGCTCCGCAAATTGTGCATCCAGCGGCGTGTGGGCCAGGTGGTTGGTGTAATTGCTCAGGGTCTTCAGCGCCACGATGGTCAGGGTGTCCAGCATGTGCTGCTGCGAAAAGCCGGCGGTCTGAAAGGCCTGCTGTTTTTCCGCCGGCACCCAACCTCGGTGTTGCAACACGGCGAGGGTGAACTGGCGCAGCGCCTCGTCACGGGGCTCGGACAGGGTTTGTTGCAGGCGCAGTTGCAGCAGGGTTTCGGCGGGCATGTGCACCATCCCGGCGATGGCCGAGTGGGCGCCGACACAGTAGCTGCAGTGGTTTTCGGTGCTCACAGTCAATGCCACTACCTGCTGTTCCACGGGCGACAGGGCACAGTGTTGCAGCACCTCATTGACGGCCGCATAGGCGCCGAGGGCGGCGGGGGATTCGGCAAACACGCCGTAAAGATTGGGTAAAAAACCAAAGGCCTTTTCGGTGGCTTCCATGACCGGCACGGCTGCGGCAGGCGCAGTGGTTTTGTCGTGTATGGTGAATAACATGTTTTTCTCCTGTGATTATGGTTTGTCCTGGTCTGTCCGGAATGGCGCCACCCCGTGCGTGTCGGCGACACGGAACGGGGCAGTGCCGGCTTGTGGATTATTGTTGTGCCGCCATTTCACGGGCTGCCTCGGTGGTTACGGGTTGTCCGGCGATACCCCATTCCCCCGAGTTGACATCTTCGACGATCACCCAGGTCACCGGGCGCATACCTTCGCCTTCTACGGCGACGATGGCATCGGTGACCCGACGAATGATCTCCTGTTTTTGTTCGGTGGATAAAAAGCCGCTGATCCCTTTGATTTGTGCAAGTGGCATGAGATTTCTCCTTTGTCGTTGTGTTGATAACTACATTTGTAGTTATGTTGGTTTGAGTGCTGCTGTTGCGGCGCCCTGAGTGGCGACGTTATATTGAACCAAATGGTCCAAAATAGGGTAAAAAAAATCAGTCCAGGCTACTGAGGGTGATTTTTATGATCTCTTTCAGCGTTTTGGCATCGGCCCCGGCCTTGGCCATGTTGCGTAGTCCGCCCATGCTGCTCACCAGGTAGCTGGCCAGCGCGCCGGGGTTTTTGTCGGCGGGGATGTCGCCCTCCTGTTGGCCGCGTTTTACTGCACGCAGAAACACGGCGCGCATTTTTTTTGTGCCGCTGCGCACCAGCTCGGCAATGGTCGGGTCGCTTTGCGCAAATTCACTGGCGGTGTTCATGATCAGGCAACCGTGTTGTGCGGTGTCCTGTTGTTTGCTGTTGCCAATGCTGTGAAAAGTATCTTCGATAAATTGCCGGGCCGAGGGACTTTGTTGCAGGTGTTGGAGCATGTCGTTCTCCAGGCCGTGGCGGTAATGTTCAATGCAGCGCTGGAACAGCGTGTGCTTGCTGTCGAAGGTCTGATAGAAACTGCTCTTGGATATCTGCATGGCATCGAGCAGATCCTGCAAGGAGGTGGCGGTGTAGCCACGACGCCAGAACTGGCGCATGGCGGCTTCCAGTGCCTGCTCGGTATCGAATTCTCTGGGGCGCCCCGCGTTCATGGAAGACAAAATAGGACCGATCGGTCCATTTGTCAACCGATGTTTCGCGGGATGGGCAAACAGGGCGCTGTTGGAAGCGTAAAGTGGCCATCCCTGGCCCGGAGGTAAGGGGGTTGGCCGGCTCAGGCCGCGTGCAGGGCCTTGGCGGCCTTGGCGGCTTCGGCCTGCTCTTTGTCGTAGGCGGCGCCGGACCAGAGCATGTCGTAGGCGATTTCCTCGTTGCCGTTTTCGCAGATCTCGATGACCTTTTCGAACAGCGGCTGGAAGGTGTCGCTGCGATGCGATGCTTCGTGTTCCTCGAAGGAACGCCAGAAGGTGATGATCAGCGCCTCCTTGCCCTTCAGCGGACTCTCCACCGCCTGACCGATGGTGCTGCCTTCGTTGGAGATGTTGCCGCTGTTGAGCGCCACCAGGCCGCCGACGAAGCCGGTGTCGGAGTGGTAGGTCTTGACGTTTTCACACAGCAGGGCGACGCGTTCCTGCAGGTCGTCCACGGTATAGCCGTCTTTGAGAATGACGCGGTTGACAGTGACCACGCCGTCGTGGGGGAAATTGGGGATGAATCCGGACATGATCTTTCTCCTCTTCTGAAGGGTTAAACATTAGTAATTAAGTGAAAGCTAATATATTGATCCAGAGTGAAATAGTCAAGTATTCACTTTGGGATACCATTAAAATAATTTATGAAGAGGCGGGACGAATAAGTTTTTTTGTGGTCAGGTCGCGGATGGGTGTGGGGCCGGTCTCGGCACCGAGCGGGCCGTGGAGGAGGGCGTCCAGTGTGTCGGGAAAATAGCGGCGAACTTGCATGGGCGTGATGGCAGGGGGGCTGCCGGCGGGGTTGGCGCTGGTGGAGACCAGGGCCTGTCCCGCGGCGCGACACAGGGCGGCGGCGATGGGGTGGGCGGTGACGCGCACGGCGATGGTCTCGTGCCGGCCGCGCAGCCAGCGGGGGGTGTCGGCCCGGACGGGCACCAGCCAGGTGTGGGGGCCGGGCCAGGTGGTGGCCAGTTGTGCCTCGTCCTCGGCGCTGAGCGGCGCGATGAAGGGGCTGAGCTGGGCCAGGTCGGCGGCGATGAGGATCAGCCCCTTGTTCATGGGGCGCTGCTTGAGCGCCAGCAGGTGGGCCACGGCCTCGGGATTCAGCGGGTCGCAGCCCAGGCCGAACACGGCCTCGGTGGGATAGGCGATGACGCCGCCGCTATGGATGATGCGGGCGGCCTGGCTGAGCTGCCAGCGGTTCATGGCGGTGGCGTAGCGATAGACGTGAGTGGGTGTTTACTTGCCGAGCTTTTGTTGCAGCTCGGCGTCTTTGGCGATCACCGCGCGGGCGTTGGCGGCGCGTTCGGTCCTGACCCGTTCCGCCAGTTCCTCGTCACTCAGCGCGAGGATTTGCGCCGCCAGATAGGCGGCATTTTTTGCCCCGGCCTTGCCGATGGCCACGGTGGCCACGGGGATGCCGCCGGGCATCATCACCGTGGACAGCAGGGCGTCCTGACCCTTCAGAGGGCCGCCGTCCATGGGCACGCCGATCACCGGTTTGATGGTCAGCGAGGCCACCACGCCGGAGAGGTGGGCGGCCAGACCGGCGGCGCCGATGAACACGGCGCAACCGCGGCGGTCGGCATCGGTCACGTAGTGGTGGGTGGCGTCCGGCGTGCGATGCGCAGAGGTGATCTTGACCTCGTAGGGGATTTGCAGCTGATCGAGGGTGTCGAGGGTGGCCTGCATCACCGGCAGGTCGGAATCGGAGCCCATGAGGATGGCGACGAAGGGTGTGGTCATAGTGGATTACCTGTCTTGTCGGTTATTTGGAATTGGGTGTTTGTAACGCAAAGGGCGCAGAGACGCAAAGGACGCGGAGATTTTTTGATTCGGAAAGAGCGCTCTGTTACTGAATATTGTTACCGAAGCGCGACGTCCGCCGTGTCCTGCCAGAGCGGTACTCTTTGCGTTCTCTGCGCCTTTGCGTCCTTTGCGTTAACAACGCTGTTCCTGGGCAATGGCACGATAGTAAAAATCGTAGGGTGGGCATGTTTTTCCTGCCCACGCGGAGTGACCAGATAACGCGTGGGCACCAACAACGTGCCCACCCTACGGGGATTATTTCGGTTCTTCCCGGGCAATGGCCCGGTAGCCGATATCGCGGCGGTAGAACATGCCGTCCCAATGGATCTGTTCGGCCAGCGCGTAGGCGCATTGCTGGGCTTCGCTCACTGTGTCGCCCAGGCCCACGGCGCAGAGCACGCGGCCGCCATTGGTGACGATCTGGCTGTCCTGTTCGGCGGTGCCGGCGTGGAAGATCTTCGCCGTGTCGGAATCTTCGGCGTCGTCCAGCCCGTGAATCACCGCACCTTTGGCGTAGT
>DRKQ01000098.1 GCA_011051685.1 Gammaproteobacteria bacterium | reverse complement strand
GTTATTATCGACGCCCTCAAAGACAATACTCTTGGGCACGTGCAGGATCTTCGAGTCCATCAGCGCCTGGGCACAGACGGGATATGACTTGCCCAAAAACATCACTGCCTCGCCAAAACTCTGGTTCGGACCGAAAATCTCGGCGATGAACTCTTTTCCATCCCGTGAAACAAACGAGAGTTTTATCCGCCCGGAAACGACGATATAGAAGCCATCAGAAGGATCGCCCTTGTTAAACAGGATGCGCCCTTTGTTGACGGTAATCTCGTGAGTACCGGAGGCAATATTTGCAAGCTGGTTGGAATCCAGCGCCTTGAACAGGGGGATACTCGCCAAAATGGAGGAATTTTTCATGACAACGGCCCATTTTCCTCTTCAGGTTGAAACAATTGTGGCAGCGCAATCAAAACAGCGTTGACAATGCACACAAGTTATTCCCAGGATGTGGAAGAAGATAAGAAAATGCTGGGCCAATACTTTTTCTCAAGGAAACCTTGAGGAAACATAGGATTCATTGAATAGGGTGCCCCACACACGCCGTACCGTCTTGCCCGAGATATAAATTTAGACAACACTCAACCTTCCTCATTTTTTATTTGTTTATTTATAGGTACATCAAAAATCAGACCCATCCGACCTCTGCACAGCAGAGGCATCTGGGCCGAAAGGTTTTATCAAGATCCATAAAGTAGCGCTTTTGACACAACGTTGACAAGCTTTTTCAATACCTCACTGACGCGATATCAAGCGCCCGCTTTTTTACGCGGCCACATGGCGCGCACCACGATGTACAGGAACAAGACGCCGCCAATGACAGCAATCAAGCCACCGATGCCCATCAGAGCCATGCCAGCCGTCTGCTGAAAATTATCCAGGCTCTGTCCTTCTCCAGCAATCTTGCGCCGCATGCCATAACCCCCAGCCCAGGCAAGCCCCAAAACATGCAGAAGCTGCCCTAGACCAAAGGCGTGAATCTGGATCTTCGCCAGGTTCATTTGCGCCTTGTCAAAACCAAGCTTGGGCAGCAAGAAGTAACACATACCCATGAAGGCTACGGTAATCGCGCCATTCGATCCGTGGTAATGGGCGGTAATCAGCGTGCTGCTCTCACGGATCATAAAGCCAAGCACGCCACCGACGCCAAACAAGAGCAGCGAATAAAAGAGTGTCACACGAAGAACGCGATCTTGCTCAGAGGGAGGGCTGGCCAGGAACAACCCAACGATTATCGCCAGACCAAAGGGCAGTGCGGCAATACCACCACCCGCGGTCATCAAGCGGGTGAACCAGACCGCAGTCTCCACGGACATAATGTCCATGGTCAGATAGATATAGGGGGTGACGAGTATCATCACCACGCCCAGGGCAAAGATCAGGCTCGTCAGACGTGGGGACAGTGTAAGGCGCACACCGCTGACACTGGCCATCCAAAGCCAAGCCACGATCATCAGCAGGGTATGGGTAAACTGCAGCACATGACCGGAGCCCCAGAACAGCGTCTCGTAATACTCTCTGCCCTGCACCGAATCGGGGATGGCCAGATAGGCCCAAACCAATGCGCCCACGGAGGCAATCGAGGCAATCGAGGCCGTGTATATGCCGATGCGCAGGCCTGCGGTGCCGTCGTTCAATGGCCCGATGGGTGAGACAGTAAGACTCAGACTGCGTATCACCAACAGCGTGAAACCGATCCCGAACAACGTCATGCCGATAAGAAATACCGGACTGTCGATGACCGGAAAGTAATTATTCATCAGCGGCTCGCCGCCCCCCAGAAAAGGGGATAACACCACAACGGCCGTACCGAGGAATGCCAGGTATAGCGCTGCCCAGCCCAGCTTTAGATGTTTGCGAGTAGAATTGTAACTCCAGATAATACCGGCACAGGGCAAGAACCACATCAGCACGGAAAGATCTACGTGAACGACCATTGCCGTCCTGAAAAAATTCTCCCAAGGAAAAATATCCTTGATATAGGGAGTGCGCGCCAAGACAAGAAGAATGGCGAGCAAACCTGCTGCTACCAGTGCTGAAATACCTAATATCAACCAGCCTGCAGAAAGTCGGCGTGATTCTTCATTGGGCTCCGGCAATACGTAGGAATAATTTTCGCTCATCAATGACCCTTTTTAATTGATGTAATCTTATATACTCACAACAAAAACTGAAGTTTCGCTTTTAACAGTATTTTCAGTAACAGTATTTTCCAGTAACAGTATTTTTCAGACTGCCTTTTCAGTTTATCTTTTTATAGCACTTGGCAGTTAACTGCCACATGAATTCATCAACAATTTACTGAAATGTAAATTCCTTGCGGTCAGGATCAAAACCGATCACCAATATTTGTGATGGTGCCAAGGTAATCGGGCCATTGAACTCATAATCATAGCCTTTGGTGTCAACATGGTCTCGCATACCCAAATGCAGCTGGTACTTGCCCGCCTTTAGCGGAATTCGTTCGTACAGCGGCGAGGGCATGTCCTTTGAAAGGCCTGAAGGTGAAATGGTTTTTTCGAACACACGCTTTCCATCGATCTCCAGCACCACATAGACCGGTGAACGCTCTCGTGGGCAGTCGAACTTTATGCGCATCTGCTGCGGCTTTGCGGCGAGTTCTTCTTTTGTAAACTCACGGCAGGGCTTCTTTAGTTTCCCAGAATGATTAAAGGCCAGTTTAATCATTGCCTGACCGGGCTCCATGAAGGTATAGGCAGGGGATGTGGAAAAATAGCCGATGAAGGCAATAAAAAGAAGGTACCAGAGTGCTTGTCCGAGATATCGAAGTATTTGCATAATCTTATCCCCGCGTTTCGCGGCTAGTCGTTGCATCCTGCGCTTCGGCCTTCGCCTTTACAGTCGCCGGGGGAAGATCCCGTAACGATTGACAAAATGATTCAATTTCATCAATTAGTTGCTTATGGTCTGTGGCTGCAGCCCAGTACCGCTTGACCCGTTCGTGCGGTACCGAACGTTTCAAGTAAGGCTTACGCTTGTGCTCGATACGCATGTCCACCCAGTCGTTGCCGAGACGATGGAAACAATCACCACTGCGGCAACCCGTCAGGAACACACCGTCGGCGCCATTGCGCAAGGCATATACGATGAACGATGGTGGCAATGCGCCGGTACAGGGCAGGCTGATCATGGCGACCTCGGACTGCATCACTTTGCTCATCTCGACGCCATGGTCACAGCCATAGACCAGCACCTTGGTGGGCCCGGTCAGCTTGGCTAGCGCTTCGCGGGTGGCGGCATGCAGATCCCGTATATTGCGGTGTGGCATGTCGATACCGGTGCTCACTTCATCGCTGTGACGGAAAGGTGTGGAAGACGGGCAGGAACCGGTGCAGATGCCGCAGCTGACGCACTTGCTCTCCTCGACCTCGGCAATGGGCAGATGTGCGTAACGGCCACTGGCCGTTGCCGCCGTGCGCTTTTCCAGCCGGATGGCCTCGTAGGGGCAGTCCACCACGCACAGGTTGCAGCCACTGCAATCGTCGGGGTAAACCACGGCCACGGGTTCACGGCGCTTTGGCGGCATCCAGGGAATGAGTGCCAACAACAACGCACCACCACCAACCAGTGCCCACACGGCACCCATCGACCACTGGTCCATCAGCGGATAGATAAACAGATAAAACCAGTCCAGATTCAACTGGGTCGGCAGTGTGCTCAGATCTGCCGCCTCGTGGCTGACGGCGGGCTTGACCAGTGACAGCACCAGCAGCGCCAGGGTGCTGCCTATCGCCAGGCCGGCGGGCGGGTTGATCCTGGCATAGTTAAGCCGGGTCACGTGCAAGAGCATCAGGCCCAGGAGCATCAGTGGCAGGCCTAGGTGGGTCACCACCAGGAGCCTGAAGAAGAGGTCCGTGATGCTGGTATTGGTCAGAAAGTTGCGCGCCGTGGGTTCGGCGATGATAGGCAGCCAGTCGATCCACTCCGAGGTGCGAACGGCGACAAACTGTCCCAGTTTGTCCCACACCAGCCAATAGCCGGTAATACCGATGGCGAAGACCATCACCAGCATCGGGATACCGGTTGTCCAGGAATACCAGCGCGCACCGCGGTAGCGGTTGGAGAAAAAGCCGCGCAGCAGGTGCAAGACCATGGTCGTTACCATGGCATCCGATGCGTAGCGATGCAGGCTGCGCATGACACCCGCCAAGTACCACTGCTTATGGGTCATGTATTCAACGGAGGTGTAGGCATCCACAACACTCGTGTCGTAGAAGATATAGATGTAGATGCCGCTGATGAGAACGATGTAAAAAAAGAAAAAGGCCATCGTGCCCAGGTAATAGAAAGGGTTCCACTTCGTGCCGAAAATGGCATTTGCCAGGCGGTCGGCAAGCAGAAATGCCCGATGCCCGCTATCTTGAAATAATTTAAGCAAGTGACCTCACTCCTGAGTCTCGGCAAATCCTCATTGCCACGATCAAGAATAACCAATTTATCGATTAGCAGAGCATGATCTAAATCAATGTTTTTCGCCAGCGGTCTGTCTAGTGCTAGCCGACTGACCAATATTCGAACGGAAAGCAGCGCCGCACCTAGCTGTATTCACAATCATTGGCTATCACCATTTTCTGCCTTGGGGCCGTTATTGTCAGAGAAATCGCGCAATTCCTGCTGAAAGCGCTCGATCGCCTTGACCAGACGTGCCTTGTCACCCGGCCCGGCCCAGTAATGCCCGATACGTTGAGGGGGAACCCAGCGGGGTAAATGCGGCCGGTGCTTGAAATCCAGCGCCAAGCGCTGCTCCACCCAGATGTTCCCCAGCCGATTATAGCAATCCCCCATCCGGCAGCCCGTCAGAAAGATGCCATCGGCGCCATGACGCAACATGTAACCAATGAACGAGGCTGGCAACGCCGCCGTACAAGGCAAGCTGACCGCCGCGGCACCGTGGACACCCAGGTTGTCCAGCACGGCGCCGTGATCACAGCCATAGACCAGCACCTTGATTTCCGCGCGCAACGCCGCCAGCGCCTGAACGCTGGCGCTATGGAGGTGCTGAATGTCCCGCGAAGGTATATCGATGCCCGTCGTCAACGTCTCCCCCCCTCGCGGCGGGCGGGAAAAGGGACAGGCGCCGGTGCAGATGCCGCAGCCGACACAGTTGTCCTCGACAACGACCGCCTCACGGACATAGCTGGGGTGGCCATCACTGCGCGGTTGCAGGACGATCGCCTCATAGGGGCAATCCACGACGCACAGGTTGCAACCGCTACACTTTTCCAGCAATACCTTCGCTACCGGCTGGTCACGCTGGGGAGGCAACCAGGGCAGGAGCAACAACAGTAGCGATGTGACGATGACCAGTGCCCATGCGCCGCCCAGGGACCAGAGATCCATCAGGGGATAAAGGAACATGTAGAACCAATCGATGTTGATGATGCCGGGTACGATGCTCAGGTCCGCGCGCGCCTGACTGGCGGCGGGCTCCAGCAGCGACAGGATCAGCAAGAACAGCAGCGTGCCAATAGCCAGATTCCGCGGTGGGCTGGTCATGGCCCGGCTGATGTTTTTTACATGCATCAGCAGGGCGACAAAGACGAAAACGGAGAGGGCGATATGGCCGATGAGAATAAGCCGGAAGAACAGGTCGGAAACACTTGCATTGGTCAGGAAGTTTCGCGCCGAGGGTTCGGAGAATATGGGCAGCCAGTCCAGCCACTCGGTCGAGCGCACAGCGATGAACTGACCCAGGGTGTCCCACACCAACCAGTAGCCAATCAGGCCGCTGGGAAAAATCAGCATCAAGGCCGGATAGCCTGTCACCCAGGCAAACCAGCGGGCACCACGATAGCGGCCCAAGACAAACTCACGCAAGATGTGCAAGACCATGGTCAGCACCAGAGCATCCGATGCATATCGGTGAAAGCTGCGCATAATGCCGCCCAGGTACCATTGGTCACGGGTCAAATACTGCACCGTATCATAGCTGCCTTTGATCGAAGGGTCGTAAAATATGAATAGATAAATGCCGGTGCCAACAATGATGTAAAAAAAATAGAACGCCAGGGCCCCCAGACTGTAAAAGGGGTTGCTGAAACCGCGAAAGGCGTAGCCAATCAACCCTTCCACGGCCTGAAACAGGCGCAGACCCAGCTTCTGCAACTTCAGCAAGATGGTCGAGATCAATTAAGCACTGCCCGTGGACAAGAGTCTGATCCACATCCGAACGATGATGAATATAACAATAGAGAGAACGATAAGCGTGACACCAAAGCCGGCGACCATAGAATAATTGAAGCGATAGGTGTTGCTCTTGGGATCGTAAATGGTGCACCACAGGCGTGCCTTGTTGATAAGACGGGCAAAGCTGATTTCCGATGAGGTCGTGCCGAAAATTATTTCCTTTAGCGTCTCCACCAGCACTGGGGGGTTGAAATTCTC
>DRKQ01000097.1 GCA_011051685.1 Gammaproteobacteria bacterium | reverse complement strand
GCCGAGCGTATCCGTGTGTTGACGGAAGGCTTGTACGGTGTGACGCATTTTGTGCGGGCTATCGAGATGCCAGAGGTGTTGCGTCAGCAAGGCGTGAGCGAGGAGCAATTTCTGCAGGGGCGTTTGAGCGCGGCAAAAAAACTTTCGCGCTATATCATCATGTCGTCCTTGCGGTCTTCACGGGCTGCGCTGGCAGAACATTTGGTGGGAACGGCGCAGGCGGTCAAGGATTTTTCCATCAGTGGTTTTCGCAAATCCACCGTGACCGGGAATGTGTTGAACAAGGTGTGGGAGATTGCGGGCAAGCCCCCCAGGAACAAACTGGGTATTGATCTGCCAGCCTGGTTGGCAGACCCCGAGGAGCATCGCAAGGCCTGTCAGACGGATGAGCATATTTTTGAGGAAATTTACCGTCTAGTCAGAAAGTTGAGTGCGCAACGGGAAGAACACAAAGCGGGCCTGTTGGTGAAACTTTTGAAAAGTCATCAACTGGTGCTGGCCTTCGATGGTCGGCCGATCACACTTTCTGTTATTCGCCAGAAAATTGAGGCATTGACCAAAAAGGTACGGGTGATCGTGGCCACGGGTGACAGCGAATCCGGGCGTGCCCGGGCCCTGGAGGCCTTTCAACTTGGTTCAACGCAAAAGCGGGTGATTGGTTTGTGTTCCGACAGCCTTTCCGAGGGGGTGAACCTGCAACAGGCATCGGCACTGGTGCATCTGGATATGCCCACGGTGGTGCGCATTGCCGAACAGCGCGTGGGACGGGTGGATCGCATGGACAGCCCGCATCCGCAGATCGAGGCCTGGTGGCCGGATGATGCGCCGGCCTTTGCGTTGTCCACGGATGAGCGTTTTGTTGAACGCTACGAGACTGTGGAAAGCCTGCTGGGCTCGAACATGCCGTTGCCGGAGGAGATGCAGAGTCAGTCCAAACCCGTTGATGCGCAAACACTCATCGCCGAGTTTGAAAAGCAGGCGGAAGCAGGCTATTGGGACGGCATTCAGGATGCCTTTGAGCCTGTGCGCGATCTCGTGCAGGGTGACAAATGTCTTGTCGATGAAAGCATCTATGAGCGATACCGAGATGTTACCGTGCGGGTGTTGTCGCGTGTCAGCCTGGTTAAAGCCACCAAACCCTGGGCGTTCTTTTGTCTCAGTGGAGGCGCATTCCGGGCGCCACGCTGGGTGTTCGTACCCAGTTTCATGGGGGAGCCAAAGACGGAATTGGCCGAGGTATGTGGCCTGCTCCGCGGTGTGTTGACAGAGGACGTGGAAAACCGCCCGCTGGACGACAAGGCGGCCAGTTTGCTGGATAACTTTCTTGAGCGCCTGGATGATGCGGAGCGCGCGCTGTTGCCGCGCAAAAAGCAGCGTGCCCTGGAAGAGATGCGTCACATCGTGGGAGTGCTTGCCGAAGATGCGGCCCGCCTGCGCAGTCAGGATGACGTGGATCACTTTGCGGAACTGATCAATATGCTGGACAAGAAATTTCCAGGTTATCAGCCTGATTGGGATGAAGTGGCCAGCCGCTGGCTCGATATCATTCGTCCCGTATGGTTTGAAGTGCTGAATCAGCCTCGTCGCCAGAAGCCGTTATTGTTGAAGGATATTCGCCGACCCTTGTTGGAGCGCCGGGATTGGCTGGCCCGGGAGGTACTGGAGAACTTTCGTGAGTTTCCGGTTTTGGCGGGCCCTGAAGAACGGGTAAAGGCCTGTATTATCGGTGTTGTGTAGGCTTTGTGTTGGAGTGAGACAGCATTGACCTTTTGCTGTTCCGTCCCCACGTTGTGGGTATAACAAATCCACGGGAGGTCTGACCACACATTATGGAATTCAAAGATTATTACGAGATCATGGGCGTGGCGCGGGACGCTACCCAGGACGAGATCAAGCGGGCCTATCGCAAGCTGGCGCGTAAGTATCATCCGGACGTGAGCAAGGAGGCGGATGCCGAGGCCAAGTTCAAGGCTGTGGGCGAGGCCTACGAGGTGCTCAAGGACCCGGAGAAGCGCGCGGCCTACGACCAGCTGGGCAGTCAGTGGCAGGCGGGTCAGGATTTCCGGCCGCCGCCGGACTGGGATGCGGGCTTTGAATTCAGCGGCGGCGGTTTCACCGGCGCCGATGCGGAGAACTTCAGCGACTTTTTCGAGTCCCTGTTCGGCGGCGCCCAGGGCGGCCATTACCGTTCCCGCCGGCGCCATACGCAGATGCGTGGCGAGGACAAGCACGCCAAGATCCTCATCGATCTGGAGGATGCCATCGAGGGCAGCACCCGGCAGGTCACCCTGCGCATCCCCGAAGTGACTGCGGACGGCCACGTCACCACCCGTGAGCGTACCCTTAACGTGCGTATTCCCAAGGGGATCCGTCCGGGGCAACACATTCGCCTCGCCGGCCAGGGTGGCCAGGGTATGGGCGGTGGCCCGGCGGGGGATCTCTTCCTGGAGGTCGAGTTCCGGCCTCATCGCTGGTATCGTGTGGAGGGTGCCGACCTGTATCTGGACCTGCCGGTGACGCCCTGGGAAGCGGCGCTGGGGGCCACGGTCAAGGTGCCCACGCCCAAGGGGCCGGTGGATCTGAAGATCCCGGCGGGCTCGAGCTCGGGCAAGAAGCTGCGGCTCAAGGGCCGCGGCCTGCCCGGCAAGTCTCCCGGTGATTTGTACGTGGTACTGGAGGTAGCACTGCCACCGGCTGACACCGAGGACGCCAAGCGATTGTACAAAGAGATGCAGGAAAAAATGAGCTTTAATCCACGCGCACACTTGGGAGTATGAGCATGACGGAGCATTTGAGCATCATTACAGGCACGGTGCTGGAAGACGAGACCGGTACCCTGAGCATGGCCGAGTTGTGTCGCGCCTGCGGTGTGCATGCCGAGCATATCGTGGAATTCGTGGAATATGGCATCCTCGAACCCCGTGGGCGGGAGATGGCGGCCTGGCAATTCCCGCCCAGCAGTCTGCGCCGCGCCCAGCGTGCCCTGCGCCTGCAGGAGGATTTGAGCATCAATGCCGCAGGTATTGCCCTGGCCCTGGAATTACTGGATGAACTCAGTGAGTTACGGGCCCGCCTGGCGGGTTTGCAGGGTCGTTGAGCTTCCTGTCTGCGACCGCTCATGAACGCTGAATCCTGGCTGCACCATGCCCTGCGCAATCGCCTGCAATCCCTGCTAATGCTGCTGGTGATGGCGGGCTTCATGGCCCTGCTGGGCTGGATGTTGTGGGGCGAGCAGGGTGTGCAATGGCTGCTGTGGTTGACCGTGCTGCTGATATTGCTCAACCCGGCCATCTCGCCGCAGGTGGTGCTGCGCATGTACCACGCCAGCCCGGTGAGTCCCCGCCAGCTGCCGGGCCTACATCAGGCCCTGCGGATTCTTGCCGAGCGCGCCGGGCTGGAGCGCACGCCGGATCTGTATTACGTGCCCAGCCAGGTACTCAACGCTTTTTCCGTGGGTAACAGGCGCAATGCCGCCATCGCGGTGAGTGACGGTCTGTTACAGCGGCTTGATAATCGGGAACTACTGGGGGTGCTGGCACACGAGGTCTCCCACGTGCAACACAATGACATGTGGGTCATGGGCCTGGCAGACTTGTTCAGTCGTATTACCAGTACCTTGTCCCTGTTTGGCCAGTTCCTGCTGTTCATCAATCTGCCGTTGATCCTGCTCTCCCAGGCCACCATCAGTTGGGCGGCCATCGCCTTGCTGATCTTCGCTCCCCAGTTCAGCGCCCTGGCCCAGCTCGCCCTCTCCCGGGTGCGCGAATACGACGCCGACCTCAACGCCGCGCGGCTCACCGGTGATCCCATGGGCCTGGCAAGCGCCCTGGCCAAGCTGGAGCAGCACAATGGCGGCATGCTGGAACGTATCCTGCTCCCCGGGCGGCGCACTCCCGAACCCTCCCTGCTTCGCACCCATCCACCCACCGAGGAACGCATCCGGCGCCTGCAGTCCCTGCTGGACAGCAAGCAGCTGGAGCCTCAACGCGCCGAGGCCTTCCGCGAGCCCCTGTCGGGCTTCGACGTGCGCAAGGCCTTTCCAGCCCCGGTACAGCGGCGTCCACGGCGGCATCTCAATGGACTATGGCACTGACCTGCAACCGCAACTCATGATTCTCGTTATCTTCAAGGGATCAAAAAAACAAGGGATCAAAAAAAGGGGAGCCGCGAAGGCCCCCCTTTTTCCTGTCTGCTGTCGGTCTGTCGGTTTATTGAACGACAGAGGCATTGGAGACGAAGAGTATTTCCTCGAAGGTGCGATGCAGGGTCTTGCTGGTGAAATTGCGCATCATGGCGGCATCGGTCCATTGCACCTTTTGTTCGGGCTTGACGCGCAGCATGGTAGCGGCGATCCACACGGGTTTGCCGTCGCCGGTGTCCACTTGCATGTAGGTATAGCCGGAGGCATGCAACATTTGTTTTACGACGCCTTGCTTGGGTTTTCCCTTGGCGGCATCGAGGGCAGCCTGCTGGGCCGGTGTCAGCGGATGTCCGGCGGGAGACTGTTGGCTGGCCGGGGCGGCGCTTTGTTGGGTGGATGCGGCTTTTTGATCGGTGGATTCCGAACAGCCCAGGAGGCTGAGCAGGGCGGCGCCCAGCGCCAGGATAAGTAATTTTTTCATGGGATTTTCCTCGTGATGTCGCCGTTTACTTTAACACAGGCGGCGGTTTTGCGGCCACTGGGCATTTCCCCTGTCAGCTTTGATGTTGCAGACGCAGGGACAGATCCACGGCGCGGATGTCCTTGGTAAGGCTGCCCACGGAGATGAAATCCACACCGGTTTCGGCGATGACGCGTACGGTATCGAGGTTGACGCCGCCGGAGGCCTCCAGCTTGATCGGGGTGGGGTGGTTGCGGTTGAGGGCCACGGCCTGCCGCAGGGTGTCGGGATCCATATTGTCCAGCAATACCTGATTGGCGCCAGCAGCCAGGGCCTGCTGCAGTTCGTCGAGGGTTTCCACTTCTACCTCCACCTTCAGTTCCGGCCGTTGCTCTCGGGCGGCGGCCACGGCGGCGGCAATGGAGCCGGCGGCGAGGATGTGATTTTCCTTGATGAGAAAGGCGTCGAACAGGCCCATGCGGTGATTGCGACCGCCGGCGCAGGCCACGGCGTATTTTTGTGCACGGCGCAGGCCGGGCAGGGTTTTGCGGGTGTCGAGGATCTGCGCGCCGGTGTCACTGATGGCCTGGACGAATTCGTGGGTGCGGGTGGCGGTGGCGGAGAGGGTTTGCAGGAAATTCAGTGCCGTGCGCTCACCGCTGAGCAGCTGGCGGGCGTTGCCCGTGAGGCTGCAGAGGGTTTGCCCGGCGCTTATCACGGCGCCATCCTGTGTCTGCCAATTTATGGTTATGTCTGCATCCAGTTGGTGAAACACCTCGTCGAACCAGGCCGTGCCGCAGAGTATGGCAGCCTCGCGGCTGATCACCTGTCCACAGGCTTGTTGTGCCGCAGGGATTAGCGCGGCGCTGATGTCACCTTCGCCAATGTCTTCGGCCAGGGCGGTCTGCACCGTGGCGGCGAGGTCGGTGGGCAGTGCGGGCGGCTTGCTGGGTTTGGTGTCGGTCACGGCATCACGTCACGAAAACTGGGACAAGCAGTTTACGCCAGCTTGTCGTCGGCGACGAAGTATTTCGGGTCTTCGATGACATTTACTTCCACCAGGTCGCCGGCCTTTTCCAGCAGCAGACGGCATTCGGGACTGAGGTGGCGCAGGTGCAGGCGCTTGCCGGCCTTGAGGTAGCGTTCGGCGAGGTTGTCGATGGCCTCGATAGCGGAGTGATCGGCGACCCGGGCGTTGCGGAATTCCAGCACCACGTCGTCGGGGTCGTTGCGCACGTCGAACAGTTCGCCGAAGTTCTTCACCGAGGCGAAGAACAGCGGGCCCTCCAGTTCGTAGACCTTGCCGCCCATGTCATTGAGGTAACTTTTTACGTTGATGCGCTTGGCGTGTTCCCAGGCGAAGGCCAGGGCGGAGACAATCACCCCCACCACCACGGCGATGGCCAGGTCGGTGGCCACGGTGACCGCGGAGACCAGAATCAGCACAAAGGCGTCGGCGCGGGGGATCTTTTTCAGGATGCGCAGGCTGGACCATTCGAAGGTGCCGATCACCACGATGAACATTACCCCCACAAGGGCCGCCAGGGGAATCTGCTCGATGAGATCATGGGCGAAGAGGATGAAGGCCAGCAGGGCCAGGGCGGCGGTGATGCCGGACAGCCGGCCGCGGCCGCCGGAGTTCACATTGATGAGGCTTTGGCCAATCATGGCACAGCCGCCCATGCCACCGAACAGGCCAGTGACCACGTTGGCGCTGCCCTGGGCGACGCATTCACGGTTGCCGCGGCCGCGGCTCTCGGTGAGTTCGTCGATGAGGGTCAGGGTGAGCAGGGATTCGATGAGACCGATGGCAGCGAGAATTACCGCGTAGGGCAGAATGATCCACAGGGTCTCCAGCGAAAACGGCACCATGGGGATGTGAAATTCCGGCAGGCCGCCGGCGATGGAGGCTACGTCGCCCACGGTCTTGGTGTCCAGGCCACCGACGATCACCAGCAGGCTCACCACCACGATGGCCGCCAGTGAGGAGGGTACTGCGCTGGTGAGCTTGGGCAGAAAATAGATGATGGCCATGGTCAGGGCCACCAGGCCCAGCATGACCCACAGGGCGCTGCCGCTCATCCATTGCAGGTTGCCGTCGGCGCCGGGCACCTGGAAGGACTTGAGCTGGGCGAGAAAGATCACGATGGCCAGTCCGTTGACGAAACCCAGCATCACCGGATGCGGCACCATGCGGATGAACTTGCCCAGGCGCAACAGGCCGAAGCCGATCTGGATGAAGCCCATCAACACCACGGTGGCGAACAGGTATTCCACACCATGATCCGCCACAAGGGTCACCATCACCACCGCCAGGGCGCCGGTGGCGCCAGAGATCATCCCCGGCCGGCCTCCCATGCTGGCGGTGATCAGGCCCACCATGAACGCCGCATACAGGCCCACCAGCGGTTCCACTCCGGCGACGAAGGCAAAGGCCACCGCCTCGGGTACCAGGGCCAGGGCTACGGTGAGGCCGGAGAGCACATCGTTTTTGACGTTGCGCGTGGGGGCGGCATGGGGTTCGAACATGGGGACCTCGGGGGACGAATACGGCGAAAGGCCGCGTATTCTACGTCAGCCATGGATTGGCGGAAAGGGGTGGCTGAGTGCTAAGTGCTGAGGCTTGCGCTAAAGCAGTGCAGGGCTTGTCCGTTACCTTGGGGAGTAGCGGATTACACCGGCAATCCCCGGTACTGGATACAGTCCCTTGAGTAAACCCACATTACCCTCATCATCATCCGATACACCCTACGTCCAACCTGGCCTGTGGGCCATGCCTCTGTGGGTGCAGCTGGTGGCCACGTTGTTACTGCTCACGGGGGGGATAGCCTACGTGGGTGGGGAGATGGTTCGCGAGGCGGAGTCAGTACGCCTGTTTGAACGCGCCCAGGCCCAGGCGCAACAGCAGCTGGGGTTGTTGCGCCATAACATTGGTGAACTGCTGCAGGCCCATGTGGTGGCAAACACCTCGCCGCAGAAGGCCCTCACTATACTTCTGGAGGAATTCACCCGTCTGGCTCCCGACATTCACCGCCTGGAAGTCAGCGGTAGCCAGCGCGAGTCTCTGGCTGCCTGGTTTCGCCCGGGCGCGTACAGTCTCAATCTGCTCACCCTGGTTGAACCCATTCGTTATCAGGACAGGGTGTTGGGGGAACTCAAGGCCGGCTGGGATGCAGGACAGGCGTCTGCCCTGGTGGAGCGTGACGTGGCTGATATGCGCAGGAATATTTTTCTGATCATGCTACTCACGGCGGCGGTACTGGTGATGTGGATACGCTGGCTCATTGGCCGTCCTCTCAAGCAGATTCAGCAACAACTGGCCTTGTGTGCCAGTGGCGAGAGTGCGCCGTTGTCCCCCTGGGTGGCCACTGAATTCCACCAGTTGCAAAAAGTGGTGGCGCATCTTGATGACGTCACCCATTCTCATGACCAGCTGGCGCGGGAAATCGAACGCCGCAAGGACGCCGAGGTGGAGTTGGTGCGTATTCGAGACGAGGCCATGGCGGCCAATCGAGCCAAGAGCATGTTCCTGGCCAATATGAGCCATGAGCTGCGTACGCCCCTGAACGCCATCATCGGCTACAGCGAGATCCTCGCCGAAGAGGCTCGGGCCAACCAGCACCTGGATTATGGCGCCGACCTGGAAAAGATCCGCAGCGCCGGACGGCACCTGCTGGAACTGATCAACGAGGTATTGGATTTGTCCAAGATCGAGGCGGGCAAGATGGAGCTGCATCTCGAAATATTCAGCCTGGCGGACATGGTGGATGGGGTGGTGAAGACCGTGGAACCTATCCTGCAGAAAAACAGCAATGTCATTCAGGTGCAGGGGCTGCAGGGTATTCCGGTGATGACAGCCGATGTCACCAAGGTGCGGCAGATCCTCTACAACCTGCTGAGCAATGCCAGCAAATTTACCGAGCATGGAGAGATCAGCGTCACCGCGCGTCGGCAGCGCGAGGGGGATATCGATGGCGTGGAAATCGGGGTCAGTGATACCGGCATTGGCATGGGACAAGAAGATATCGAACGCCTGTTCATTCCCTTTCAGCAGGCCGACAGTTCCACCACGCGCAAATACGGTGGTAGCGGCCTGGGGCTGGCACTGTGCCGCCACCTGTGTGACATGATGCAAGGCAGCATTCACGTGGACAGCACGCCGGGCAAGGGGTCCACCTTCAGCGTCTGGCTGCCACTTGAAGTGAGGGATGACAAACCACAGCCCCAGGGGGTGGTGCAGATTCACACTGCCGGTACCGATCCAAAGAGTGTGCGTCTGCCCAATGATGTGATGCGCCGTCTGCGCGCCGATGAACGGCGCAAAAAGATTGCCACGGTATTGACCATCGATGATGATCCCAATGTGCTGGATCTCATGGCCCGGGTGTATCAACGTGAGGGTTTTCGCCCCGTCTCCGCCACCAGCGGCAAGGCAGGCATCGAGCTGGCGCACAAGCTGCATCCGGATCTGATCACCCTGGATATCATGATGCCGGAGATGGATGGCTGGGAAGTGCTCAAGGTGTTGAAAGGCGATGATGACCTGAAGGACATCCCGGTGATTATGGTCAGCATCGTGGAGAACAAGCCCCTGGCCCTGGATGTGGGGGCGCTGGATTCGCTGACCAAGCCCAT
>DRKQ01000096.1 GCA_011051685.1 Gammaproteobacteria bacterium | reverse complement strand
TGTCCAGTTGGGCCGTGGGCAGTCCCAGTTCGATGGTCTGGGCAAAGGGGTAAGCGTCGCTGACCTGGCGAATCGTGCGCGCGCGGGCCTGGCGTTGCGCGTCATCGTAGGCCGGATTGTCGGCCATGCCGGTGACGATGAGCCACACCAGGCGCACGCCCTCGGCGGCCATGCGCAACAGGCTGCCGCCGCAGCCCAGGGTCTCGTCGTCGGGGTGAGGGGCCACCACCAACAGGGTTTTCGTGGTCATAGATAACTGCCCTCCGTCGGCAGTGTGGGAAATTCGTGTTCCAGCAATTCGATGGCGGCATCGCCGCACTTGATGGTGAGGCGGTCGCCATGCACCGCTAACACCTTGCCCGGTTCCAGGTTGGGCTGGGCATGGGCCACGGGGCGGGTGCGGCGAATAATCACGGTCTGGCCCGCGTAGTCACAGTGGGCACCGGGATAGGGTGGCGCCAGGGCGCGCACCAGGTTGTGAATGGCCTGCGCCGACATGCGCCAGTCGATGTGCCCATCGGCGACGCTGCGCTTGCGCCAGACATTGGCGGCGTGGTGGTCTTGCGGCGTGGCCCGGGCGTTGCCCCTGGCCAGGGTCGTGGTCAGTGTGCGCAGTTGTTCACAGGCGGCGGCCATGAGTTTTCGATAGAGGCTGCCGGCATCGTCCTGCGGGTCGATGGCCACGGTCTGCTGGCTGAGAATATCGCCCGTGTCTGCGCCTTCGTCCATGCGGAAAAAAGTGGAGGCGGTGTGTTCCAGGCCCAGGGCCAGGGCCCAGATGATCGGGTGACGGCCGCGGTTTTGCGGCAGTGCCGCCGGGTGATAGCCCACCACGCCCCGGGGCGGGATGGCGAGGATGTCCGGAGGCAGGAGCTGTGACCAGCCGAAGCAGTAAATGATGTCGGGCCGGCGTTCGCGCAGCCAGCGGGCCATGGCCGAGGTATCCGTGTCCGTGCACACGGGGCAATGGGCGCGTTGCGCCAGCGGGCGCAGGTCGCTGAAGTCCGCGTTGAGCCGGGCATCGCTACGGGTGACCAGTCCCACCAGTTCCGCCTCGGGGTGTGCTATCAGCACCTCGAAGAGGACTGCGCTGAATTCGACACAACCGATAAAGGCGATCTTCATGTCGCTTCTCCTGCGGGCAGGCTTGCCATGGGCAGATCGAAGAAGGTTTTTTGCAGGATGCCGTCCAGCGGCGTGTCGCGCAGGAGGCGCACGATGCGTTGCGCGGCGCCGGGCTTGCCATAGGGGGTGTGTTTTTCGGCGGCCCGTTGCTGGTGCTCTGGCGTCAGGGCCTGGGCAATGGCCGCACGTATGGCCGCGGTTTCCGAGGCACAGTCGATGATGGCCGGTGCGCGCAGGCGGCGGCGTTGGCGTTCGCCGATGTTGACCACGGCCCGGCCCATGGCCGGCGCCTCGATGATGCCGGAGGACGAATTGCCGATCACCAGGTCCACCTGCGCCAGCAGGCTCAGGTAGCGCGCTTGTCCCAGGGATTCGTGATAACAGAATTGTGCCGGATGAGCGACCGCGTGTTGCTGGAGCAGCGTGGAAATCGCCCGCCCGGCGGGATCGGCGTTGGAGCCGGTGATGATCACCCGCGCCTCGGGAAAGGCCTGCAAGGCCTCCAGCAGCGGTGTGACCTGTTGTGCCGCGTCGCTGGGGCTGAGGGTTTCCGGGTGCAGGGTGAGCAGGAAGTTTTTCTCACCTAACGGGAAATCGATGGCCTGTTCCAGGCTGGCCCGGTCGAGCAGCGGGGTGTGGGTCAGTGCATCGAAGCCGGCCGCGCCCACCACGTGGACCGTGTGCGGCTGTTCGCCCATTTGCATCACCCGCCGGGCGTAGGCCTCGGCGGCCACACAATGAATATGCGCCATCTTGGTGACGGCGTGGCGCACCGCCTCGTCGATCAGCCCCTCGGTGCTTTCGCCGCCGTGGATGTGGGCGATGGGAATGCGTTGCAGCATGGCGGCCTGGGCGGCGGCGAGGATTTCGTAGCGGTCTCCCAGTACCAGCAGCAGATCGGGTTGCAGTTGTTGCAGGGCCTCGGCGAAGCCGCTCACCGCCCGGCCCAGGGCCTGGCCGATGGCGCAGCCGCTGTCGTCCGTCAGTTGCATGTCGATGCGTGTGGCAATGGGTATTCCGTCGGCTTCGATCTGCCGAACGGTATTGCCAAAGTCCGGGCTCAGGTGGGTGCCGGTGACGGCCAGCTGCAATTCCAGCGCGGGGTCGGCAAGCATCTCACGCAGCGTCCAGGCCAGCAATCCATAGTCGGCACGGGAACCGGTGACGGCGCAGATGCGACGCTTCATGCCTGGCCTCCCGCCAGTTGCGCCGAACTGGGCAGACACACACCGCGGGCGAACAGGTCTTCGCTGTTGGCCAGGGACATGCGTGGGGCGTCGGCAAACATGGGTTGTTGGTGCAGTGGCGTCCAGAAGGGCCGTAATAAAATCTTTTCGGCGTGAGCCGCGTCGAGCAAGCGGTCACGCTCCTCGCGATTGGGCAACAGCAACAGGTTGAGCCAGTGATTGCTGTGGCAGACCTCGGGCGCTACTTGCAGTTGGACATCGTTGAGCGGGGCAAAGGCCTCACGGTAGTGATCGGCCAGCCGGCGTTTCTGTGTAAGCCGCTGGGGGAGTTGTTCCAGCTGGGCGCAGCCCAGGGCGGCGTTGATGTTGGGCAGGCGATAATTGTAGGCAATCGCGTCATGCTCGAAGGCCCAGGGGTGGGGCTGCTTGGCGGTGGTGGTGAGATGCCTGGCCCGCTGCGCCAGTTCGGGGTCGCGGGTCAGTATCGCGCCACCGCCACCGCTGGTGATGATTTTGTTGCCATTGAAACTGAGCGCACTGAGCTGGCCCCAGCTGCCGGTGTGTTGTCCGTCGCGCCAGGAGCCCAGGGACTCGGCGGCGTCTTCAATGAGGACGAGCCGGTAGCGCGCGGCGATCTCCGCCAGTTCGGCCATGCGCGCCGGGTGGCCGAGGACGTGTACCACCATCAGTGCGCGAATGGGCCGGCCGGTGGTCTTGTTGAAGCAGGTGTCGTCGCGTTGTTCGCTGATCTCAGCGAGGTAATCGTTCAGGCCTTGCGGATCGACGCCCAGCGTTTCAGTTTCGCAATCGACGAAATGGGGGATGGCACCCTGATAGGCCACCGGGTTGGCGCTGCCGATGAAGGTCAATGCGGGCATCAACACCTCATCGCCGGGCTGCACGCCGGCCAGTATCAGACAGGTGTGCAGCGCCGCCGTGCCGTTGACCGTGGCAATGGTATGGGGGATCTCTGTGTATTCACTGAGCTGCTCCTCGAAGCGATCCACGTATTTGCCCACGGAAGACACCCAGCCGCTGTCCAGGCAATCATCGACCAGGCGTTTTTCGGCTTCGGTAAAGGCCGGTTCGTGCAGGGCGATGGGACGCTGTGCCGGCAACAGCTCACGGAGAATATCGAGGATGGATTCTGTCAGCGCCATCAGATGTTGTAGATGCCGTGCTTGTAGCGGGCCAGGTTGGCGGGGTCGGTGAACCAGGCGGCGGTTTCCGCCAGGGCGCGTTTGAAACCGTCGCGCTGACCGTATCGGGGCGCCCAGTCCAGTAATTCCAGGGCCTTGCGGTTGTCGGCCCAGAGGCGTTCCACCTCGCTCTTTTCCGGGCGCAGGCGTTGTGCGTCGGTGTCGATATTGATTTCGGCGTGCATGGCCTCGGCGATCAGTTGCACCGTGTCGCCGATGCTGATCTCGTAGTTGCTGCCCAGGTTTACCTCTTCGCCCAGCACCTTGTCCGATTCGGCCATGGCGATAAAGCCGTTGACGGTGTCCTGTACATAATTGAAGTCACGGGTGGGATGCAGGGCGCCTAACTGGATGTTGCGTTCCCCGTTGGCGATCTGGGTGATCACCGTGGGGATCACCGCACGCGCCGATTGTCTGGGACCAAAGGTGTTGAAGGGGCGGGCGATGGTCAGCGGGGTTTCGAAGGAACGGTAAAACGACAGGGCGATCTGGTCGGCGCCGATCTTGCTGGCCGAGTAGGGGGACTGGCCCTGCAGGGGGTGTTTCTCGTCGATGGGTACGTATTGCGCAGTGCCGTAGACCTCGCTGGTGGAGGTGTGCACCACCTTTTCCAACTGTAAATCGCGGGCGGCCTGGACGATATTCAGCGTGCCCGTGATGTTGGTATCCACGTATGCCCCCGGTGAATGATAGGAATAGGGAATACCGATCAGCGCCGCCAAGTGCAGCACCACGTCGCAGCCGGTCATGGCGGAGCGCACGCCATGGGGGTCGCGAATATCACCGGCAAAGACATCTATTTCCCGTTTGATTTCATCGGGGGATTCGTCCAGCCAGCCCCAGTGGCCGAAGGAATTGTAAAACACAAAGGCGCGCACGTCGCAGTCACGGCGCACCAGGGCCTCGGTGAGATGTGAGCCGATGAAGCCATCGGCGCCGGTGATGAGGATTTTTTTATGTGCGAGATTCATTATTCACTGGTTTGTGCTTGTTGCAGGGAGCGCAGCATGGCCTTGGCGGTCTCGTTTTCAGGTTCCTTGTCGAGGATATAATTCATGGTCCATTCGACGCCCGCCACTTCGCCGTGTTGTTGATAGATTTTACCGAGTTTCAGCATGCTGCCCAGATCATCCGGGTTTTCCAGCAGGTAGTCGGTATAGGTATTGACGGCTGCTTCGATTTCCCCCTGGTCTTGTAGCATGTCGGCATACATAGGTGTGTAGGTTGGGCTGATGGCTGACAGCTCTTCGAGCACCTTCAGCTGAGCGACAGGATCATCGGTTTTGACGAAAAGTGCAAACAACCGCATAAGGGCATCGATGCGGGCGGGGCCTTCCGGGGTTTTCTGAAAGTGGGCGATGGCGGTTTCGGTGTCGCCATTCAGATCAGACAGAAAGCCCTCCACCAGGGGTTTGTACTGGTTCGCCTGTTCGGGTTCGCGATGCGCATTCAGCCCTTCCAGCAGGCGTAGTAGGCCATCGCCGTCCTGTTGCTGAAAGTATTCCCGGGCCCGGGCATTCAGGCCTTCGAGGTCGATCCCCTGTTCGATTTCTTTGAGATAGATTTGGCCCAGCTTTTCCAGGTATTCCATAAATTCATCCTCGAATCCACGCAATTCTTGTTGGGTAGGTTCGGGGAGTTGGGCAACCACATCGGCATGGTGATGGGCCCATTGCAGGGCGCGGCCCATTTGCTGATCCTCCCGCCATTGCGTGAACAGCCGTTGCATGTCGGGTTGTGGTTTTTCCTCTTCCTGGCGGCTGAGGATGCGTTGGCGGGCGCGTTGTAGAATGTCGATGAGTTCGCTGGCGGTGTCCGACATGGCCAGAAAATAGAGCGCGTTGTTGCCAGCCCTGTCGTCTTCGTTCTGTTCGTGGTGCTGGATGATGGGGATCAGGCGTTGCACGCCGAAGTGCTTCATAAATTCTGTGACAGTGGTGTATTTTGTCTTGAAGGTCTGTTCAATGTGATCTACTTTGACGGTGTTGTTTGCCGCCGCTTTTTCATCCGTACCGCTTAGTGCACGGTTGTATTTCAAAGCCTTGGCAGCCAGGTTTTTGATCTCACGCAATTCCTGCAGTACACGATCCACTTCACCGAGGGTGATTTTGTAGTCAGCAATACGGGTCTTGGCGTCACTGATGGGGAGATGCTCACTGATGATGTCTGTTGCCGGCCGCTCCAGGGGTTCGATCTCAATGATATCCAGGGGGATGTGCTCTACGTTTTTTAAACGCATGGCGCCCGGTGCCGGGTTGATGAACAGGCATTCCCGTTCCTGGCCCTGGGCGGCTTGCTGTTCCAGGCTTGAGGCGCTGTCGGTGAAGGTATGGTCACTGTCGGCCAGTTTGCCGCTGTTGGTGATGACCTGCATGCAGCCAAAAGTGGGGCGGGCCCCCAGGGCGTGCTCGGCCGAGCCGCTGGCATGGGTGTATCCCTCGCGGCTGAAGCAGAAGTCCACGCCGCCCAGCACGATCTGGGATACACCCATGTCCATGGCAAGGGCCACGGCGGTATTGGTGACGGTTCGGCCTGGTGTCTCCGGCAGGTTTTCCGCTTCCAGAGAGGTGGGCCAGGGATAGCGTTTCCCCATGTAGACTTTTTTTCCTCCCCAGCTGGCCAGCAGGTTGGAACTGAGATGGTATTCGTTGACCAGCAGGGCATCCTTCTGAAACTGCAGCATCTCCCGGCTGACATAGAGATTGATAGGGTAGGGGTCGACGGAGACGATGATGTCTGGTGTTAGGTTTGCCTGCAGCAGCGAGCTACTGATGCGGGACACGGCGATGACGATCAGGTCACGGCGGTGCTCCTGCACCCAGGGTAACAATTCGTTCAATGAGGGGCCGCCAGCCAGCACCACGGCGGTTTTTTCAACAAACAGGTCTTTAAGGCAAAGGGCGGGAATCTGATTTTCCGCCAGGTTGTCGATTTGTCGGACCCGGAAGGGACGCCAGTTGAGGCCGATGCGCTGTTTGTCCATGAAGCTGTCAAAGGCCTCTTTGATACTGCGCCAGAAGGGCAAATAGGCCCCGTAATGGGCGTGAACAACTCCCAATGAGCGATGGAGTGTCAGATGCCCTTGGATGGCATAACCCATGATATCCAGTTCCAGGGCCCGCTGTTGCCAGTTTTCCCCGTCCGCGACATACAGTCCCAGCTCCGGTGCCTCCATGTGGTGCAGCAGGGTGAGGACTTGCGGTAGCTCAATGAACAGGTATTGACTGCCTTTGGGTACGCCGCAGGCCTTGATGTATTGATAAAGCAGTCCGCTGTCGGTTCCGGCAATGATGTGGAAGGTATTTTCTACGAATAGCGTCTCGCCAAAATGATGCCGAAACACGCTGCTGGCATCGATTTCTCCGAACAGGTTACGGTTGATACCGAAGAGGGATTGTTCACCAAAGGGGTTGGTGACAACACCTTCGCTTTCAATGGCTTGGGATGATGATATGTGGCTCAAGAAAACTTCCCCCTGTCGGTTTTATGACACTATGGATGCTTTATTCGTTAAATTCAGCAATTTGTGTGCCATTTCTAAGTTTTTGTTATTGAGTAAGATTTTCTGTGTAAATGGAATTGCTGAGCAGAGCCTAAAGGTTATCGTCTCAGGTCCGACATAGGTGCTGGGAGCGGTAAATATGTCCGGCAGTATGAGGAGATATATCCGCTAATGTGAAGCACTCCTTGATACTGGCCAGTATTTTCACGGGCCGGTGGGGGAGTAACAAATATAGGAGCACCGACAATGGCTGCTAGTGTTATCAATACCAATATCATGTCTTTGAATGCCCAGCGTAACCTCAACAGGAATGCGCTGAGCCTGGCCACTTCCGTGGAACGTCTGTCATCGGGTCTACGCGTCAATAGCGCACGAGACGATGCGGCTGGCCTGGCAGTGGGCATGACCCTGCAATCCAACATTCGTTCTCTTAGCGTCAATATCCGTAACCAGGCGGATACGATTTCCAGTGCGCAAAATATTGATGCGGGTCTGGGTGTGGCCACAGATATTCTGCAGCGTATGAACGAGCTGGCTGTGCAGGCCCAGGGCACCAACGGTTCTGCCCAGGCCTCGAAAATCGACATTGAGTATCAGGCCCTGAATACCGAACTGGGTAATATCACGGGTGCCGTGCAACCGGGTGGTGCGTTGACTGGCACTGGCTCGGCTGCGGCTATCGAGAGCACGATTACCAATACCACTCTTGGTACCATTGCTGGTAAGCGTGCCTCTCTGGGTGCCACGATCAATGTGAATCAGTTCACCATCCAACGCTTCGAGGCTGCTCGTGAGGCCAAGTCGGCCGAGCGTAGCCGGATCATGGATGCGGATTTCGCCATGGAAACCGCCAACCTGGCCCGTGGCCAGATCCTGGCACAGGCCGGTACCGCCATGGTGGCCCAGGCCAATGCCCTGCCGCAAAACGTGTTGTCCCTCTTGAGATAAAGAGAGGTAACCGGAACTCTGCTGTAATTAACCCGGCTATGTTCCTGCATAGCCGGGTTATATGAGTTAGGAGGCTTGTTATGAATATCGCCAACCTGAATACACCTCCCTCCGCGGTGGTAAACGCCTCCACGGCAAAGACACCGGTGGCGGCAAAAGGCGAAGTGGTTGCGCCAACCTTCACTAGCGGCAAGGTTTTGCCAGAGACAGGCCAGAAAATGGCTGCTGGTCAGGATGTGGCGAGTGGTGATGTGCAGCAGGCAGGTAACAAAGTATCTCTTGAGCCCACAGAGGTCCGTGATCTGGCCGAACAGGCCAATGCAGTTCTCGAACAGCATTCCAGTGATTTGAAATTTACCGTGGCGGAAGGCACGGATATCCCCGTCATCCGTATCGAAGACAAGAAAACCGGTGAACTGATCCGGCAGATTCCATCAGAGGCCATGGTGGCCATCGCCCGCGCCTTGGAAGAAACTCAACGCGGCGCAGTAGTGAAAGAAGAAGTGTAGTGTATTGGCATGGCTCGTGCATTTTGCCGGGCATCATGCATGGATTTTCAGGCTTGAGTCGAGGTAACTAATCATGCCTTCTTTTGGTTTTGGAACAATCACCTCACAGGGAGTTGGTTCGAATATCAACATCGCTGGTATCGTTGACAGCCTGATGCAAATCGAACGGCGTCCCCTGGACCGGTTGATTGCGCAAAAGGATGGTATCGATGCAAAAATTTCCGCGCTGGGTTCCATTAAAAGTTCCCTGTCTTCATTTGAGTCGGCACTGGGTGACTTGACGTTCGGCGACAAGATCCGCGCCAACAAGGCCAGCTCTTCGAATGACGCCATTGTTTCCGCCGCAGGTACCAGCGGTGCTGTCGCCGGCAATTACACCATCAGTAACATCACGGCACTGGCCCAACGGCAAAAGCTGGTGGCCACTGGTCAGGCCGATGCAACGGCCGCCATCGGCGGTGGTACGGCCACTACCATTACCATCGATCTGGGTACTACTAGTGGTGCGACCTTTACCTCTAATTCCGATCCCTCATTCGATGTGGTGATCGACAGCACCAACAACACCCTGGAAGGTATCCGCGATGCGATCAATGCCGCCAACGGTGGGGTAACCGCAACCATCGTCAATGATGGCAATGCCACCAATCCCTATCGCCTGGTACTGAGCTCCACTGATTCCGGTGTCGACCAGAGCATGCAGATAACCGTCGGTGCCGGCGAGACAGCGCTGTTTGACCTGCTGAACTATGACCCGGCGGGGACGCAGAATCTCACTGAAACACAAACCGCACAGGATGCTGCCTTTCAGGTGGATGGCATCGACATCACCAAATCTTCCAATACTGTCAGCGATGTGATTTCCGGCGTTACCCTGACTCTGAATGCCCTCAACCCAACAGGTAGTGAAACGATTACTGTCAGTCAGGACACGGATACCGCCAAGGACGCGGTTAAGGCCTTTGTAACGGCCTACAATGATCTGCAGGCGGAAGTTAAGAAACAAATCGATTCCGGCGTGGATAGCGGAGACAAGGGCGCCCTGGCCAGTGATTTGGCAACGCGACAAATCATGTTGAGTATTCGTGATGAGTTAAACCAGAAACCTACGGGGATTAGCGGTACCTACACAACGCTGTCCAGTATCGGGGTGTCTTTTGAGCAGGATGGCACACTGTCCCTGGATGAGACAAAGCTGAATGATGCCATTAATGCTGATAGCCAGAATGTTGCAGATTTATTTTCCGCTGCCGATGGATATGCCACAAGACTCGATACGGTTGTCTCGGAGATGACGGTGTTCAATGGCAGCATTGATGCACGAACCAATTTTTTCAAAGACAGCATTAGTCTTCTGGAAGACAGGCAAGTCAGCCTTGAAGGCGCACTTGAACGTACAGAGGCCCGGTTGCGGGCACGGTTTACCGCTCTTGACGTGCTGATGTCCAGCTTAAACGCAACCACAACGGCCTTGTCTCAGCAGCTTCAGGTGCTTGATGCCAATAGATAACTGAAAAGTGTGAATCACCTTATTATTTTCGATCACACTTGCAACAATGATTTGACCTGACCTAATAAACATAAAGTAACGGAGTTCAGAATGGAAAGCATGAAAATGGCAGTCAATGCCTATCAAAATGTGCAGGTTGACGCAGCATTTCTGGGCGCCAGCCCCCATGAACTCATTGGTAAACTGATGGACAGGGCGATCGAGGCCATTGCTGAAGCAAAGGAACAAATGCGAAGTGGTGATATTTCAGGCAAGTCACAGAATATCAAGATTGCTATCGCCATCATTACCGATGGCTTGCGTGGCAGTCTGAACGTGGAGGCCGGTGGCGAACTCGCACAAAACCTGGACAACCTGTATGACTACATGGCCAGACAGCTATTGAACGCCCATGCCCAGAACAACCTTGCTGTCCTGGATGAGATCGTTTCTCTCCTCAAAGTGGTCAAGTCGGGCTGGGACGGTATCAAGCCCTGAACACCTGCCCATGGAAACCCCAAGAACAGCTTCTGAGCAATTGTTCTCGCTGACACAGCAAATGCTGCTGGCGGCGCAGAACGGCAAATGGGACACGCTGACCCAGCTGGAGCAGACCCGCCTGCCACTGTTTGATCAGGTTTTTGCCGGCGGCATTGCCGACAATGTCGAACTCGCCCGGCAGGTGCTGGCCATTGATGAACAAACCAAGGACCTGGTGGTGGCCGAGATGCCGCGCATCCAGAGCGAACTGCAGAAAATGAAAAATGCCAGCAAGGCCAACGCCGCATACCAATTCATCGAATCATTCAGCACAGCAAAATAACCCCCAGTCCCCTTGCGCTGACATCCACCTGTCTCCGCTTGCGCAAACCCATTAGCGTCGATTACCCTGCGCGGCATGTCCGACAAAGACTCACCCTTGGAAAGTATTACCATTACTGATGTTCTGCCCGTGGATTGGCAGCAATTGAGCGACATGCCCAGCGCCGGTGAACAATTGCGCCTGCAGCGGGCCAACGAGGCGCTGTTACAAAATCTGTTGCTCAGTAGCAATTTGCCGGAAGAGGGGGAGGAGTCAGAGGATGCGAAGGCCCATGAACACTTTACACGCATCGAGGCCCGCCTGGACCTGTTGGTGGATCTGGTAACGGAAATGCTCACCAGCAATGGTACCCTGCCACCGGCCCGCAGTGTCACGATAGGCGCACATGGACTGGCTGTGCATCTTGAGGACGATGCAGCCGACACGTTTCCAGGTAACGCCCTGCTGTTGATTCGCCTCTATCTTGATCCCCAATTTCCTCGCCCCTTGCAGCTATACGCCAGACTGCTGGTGCAGCAGGAACAGGGTTTTACCGTGCGTTTCAGTCCCCTGGAGCCCCGCCTGCAGGATCTGCTGGACAAATACATCTTCCGCCAGCACCGCCGCGCCATTGCCTTGGCGCGCCAGGGTGAAAATAACTCGTTTACGACCATTTAGCCCTTAAGCCTTACGCAGGTATCGAAGAAATCTTGCTAGAGCTTCGATTTATATAGCAATTTACATCAGGCTATTCGTGACAATATTTTGACATCCAGGAAATATGGTGTATAACTTACCTCCAGGTGGGGGAAAATAGCGCCCCTGAGGGCGGAAATCACCATTTCCCGGGAGGAAACAATGTCTGAATCAATGACCCTGTTGCTGGTTGAGGACAATGACCAACAGCGTCAAAAACTAACCGCCATCCTGGAATTCGTTGCCCAGGGCGAGGTAAAGGTCAGTGACAGCGACACGGCCCTGGAGGCATTGGAGGGCGTCGAGCTGGTTTTGCTGGGGGATTGTGGTTCCAGCGAACGTCTCACCGAGTTGTTCGACGCCATCAAGCAAAAATCCGAACAGACCCCCATCGTGTTGCTGATGCCGGAAGACAACAGTCGCTCCCTGGAGAAGGACACGGTACAGGCGGCCTTCGCCCTGCTCAACCTGCCACTGCGTTATTCCGAACTGTCCGATTTATTACAGCGCGTTGAGGTATTCAACCTGGGACGCCAGCGGGGCAGTACCAGTGGCGGCATGAATCTGGATCTGTTCCGCAGCCTGGTGGGCAACAGCCGCGGGGTGACCGAGGTGCGCAAGCTCATCGAGCAGGTGGCGGACTCCGAGGCCACCGTGCTCATCCTGGGCGAATCCGGCACGGGCAAAGAGGTGGTGGCGCGCAATCTGCACTACCATTCCGCCCGCCGCGACAAACCCTTTGTGCCCATCAATTGTGGCGCCATCCCCGGCGAGCTGCTGGAAAGCGAATTGTTCGGCCACGAAAAGGGCGCCTTCACCGGCGCCATTAGCGCCCGCCGCGGGCGCTTCGAGATGGCCGAGGGCGGCACTCTGTTTCTCGATGAGATCGGCGACATGCCCATGAGCATGCAGGTGAAACTGCTGCGCGTGTTGCAGGAACGCACCTTTGAACGGGTGGGGGGCAACAAGGAACTGAAGGCCGACGTGCGGGTCATCGCCGCCACTCATCAAAACCTCGAAGAGCTGATCCAGGAAGGCAAGTTCCGCGAAGACCTGTTTTACCGGCTCAACGTGTTTCCCATCGACATGCCGCCCCTGCGCGAACGCATCGACGACGTACCCCTGCTGGTGAACGAACTCATCGCCCGCATGGAAAATGAGAAACGCGGTTCGGTGCGTTTCACCCCCGCGGCCATGCTGGCGCTGTGCCAGTATCGCTGGCCGGGCAATGTGCGCGAGCTGTCCAACCTGCTGGAACGCATGGTCATCATGTATCCCTACGGCATCGTCGACGTGGGCGACTTGCCGGCCAAGTTCCGTCCTGCCGGGGGCAGTAGTGAGGCGCCGGCGCCGAGCATCAATTTCGAGCAACACCTGATGCCCACCGCCGATTTCCAGACCTCCCGCCTGCCGCGTGAAGGCATCGATCTCAAGGAACACATCAGCTCCATGGAGTGTTCGCTGATCAAGCAGGCCCTGGACGAGGCGGGGGGCGTGGTGGCTCATGCCGCCAAGCGTCTGAAGATGCGCCGGACCACCCTGGTGGAAAAACTGCGCAAATACGGTCTGCAGCGTAACGAAACCGCGACGGAAATTTGACCCGCTCAATGACTCCTCTTTCTAACCTACTGAAAAATAAGAAAGTCGTAAATTAGGCACGCTACTTGCTACTGCTTGTGTAACCGTGTGACCGGCCAACGAAGGGTTTCGACCCGGCCAGCCAACACCGATTGTTCGCAACAAAAAGGCAGGGCGTGTCATGGCAGTATCGCAACAGATTCAAGCGCTGGAACAAAGCTTCCGCATCTTCAATCGCGTCTCCTCTCAACTGGAGGCCTCCTATCAGCAGCTGGAAGACCGGGTCAGCCAACTGCATGGTGCCCTGGCCCGCGGACAGTCCGACGAAGAAAATCCCGCGTATCCCATCAACACCGACGCCGAGCAGTTGCGCGCCATCCTCACGGCCTTGCCTGCCGGGGTGGTGGTGCTGGACGGCTCGGGCCGGATCAGTGAATTCAATCCCAGCGCCACGGCCTTGCTGGGTGAGCTCCGCCAGGGAGAGGTCTGGGCCACGGTAATCACCCGCGTGTTTGCGCCGCGCTCTGATGACGGCCACGACATCTCCCTGCGCGACGGCCGCCGCGTGAGTATCTCCACCTGTCCCCTGGGGGAGCAGCCGGGCCAGGTGTTGTTGATCACCGATGTCACGGAAACCCGCGCCCTGCAGGATCAGCTCAGCCAGCACCAGCGGCTCATCGCCATGGGCGAAATGGCCGCAGGCCTGGCCCATCAGATCCGCACCCCGCTGGCCTCCAGCCTGTTGTTTGCCGGCCAGTTGAAGAATCCCCGTCTCGATGACACTACGCGCAGCCAGCTGGCGGACAAAGTGACCGGACGCCTGCGCCAGTTGGAGTCATTGATCTCCGACATGCTGATGTTTTCACGCAGCGGCTATAGCGGCGACGAACGGACAACCGTGCAGGCCCTGTTTGCGGAACTGGAAGAACAGATTGCCCAGGCCTGTGGACAACGTAACATCCAGTTGATCATCTGTTGCGAAACTCCCGAGCACGAGATCCAGGGCAACCCGAGAATCCTCGCCAGCGCCTTGCTCAATCTGGCCAACAATGCCCTGCAGGCCCTGGCCCAGCATAATGGCGATACACCGGCCCGCCTGACCCTGCATGCCCGCCCCGGTGTATGCGATACCGTGGAGCTGTGTGTCATCGACAACGGACCGGGCATCAGCGAAGAGATCCAGGAAAAATTATTTCAACCTTTTTTCACCACCCGTAGCGACGGTACCGGCCTTGGTCTGGCCGTTGTACAGGCCGTGGCCCGGGCCCATGGAGGCAGCGTGCACCTGGAGTCTGTGCCGAAGAAGGGCAGCACCTTCATCGTACAACTGCCCGTGTCCCTAACGAAAAGTGGTGATAGTGAAAAGACGCCGAATTATCAGGAGGCAATATGAGCCAAGCTGTAATCCTCATTGTGGAAGACGATGCCGATTTGCGCGCCGCCTTGTGCGATACCTTGAGCCTGGCGGGCTACCGGACAGAAACCGCCAGCGATGGCCTGGTGGCGCTGGATGTATTGCAACACAAGGCCATCGACATGGTGATCACCGATATCCAGATGCCGGGCATGGACGGCCACAGCCTATTGAAAAAAATCAAGGCGCAATGGAGTGAAATGCCGGTGATGCTGATGACCGCCTACGGCTCGATCCAGATGGCCGTGGAGGCCATGCGTGATGGCGCCGTTGATTACCTCAGCAAGCCTTTCGAGGCCGAGGTGCTGGTGACCATGGTCAATCAACATGTTGGTGAGCGTCCCAGCGAAGTTGATGACATGGTCGCCGAAGACGTGCGAAGTCAGGAGTTGGCTGAGCTGGCGAGACGCGTTGCTGACAGTGAGGCCACCATCATGCTGATGGGCGAGAGCGGTGTCGGCAAGGAAGTGCTGGCACGTTACATTCACAAACAGTCACCGCGCGCTGACAAGCCCTTCATCGCCATTAATTGTGCCGCCATTCCGGAAAACATGCTGGAAGCCACACTGTTCGGTTATGAAAAGGGCGCCTTCACCGGCGCCTACAAGGCCTGTCCGGGAAAATTCGAGTTGGCCCAGGGTGGTACTCTGCTGCTGGATGAAATCTCGGAAATGGATGCCGCCCTGCAGGCCAAGCTCTTACGGGTGTTGCAGGAGCGTGAGGTGGAGCGCCTGGGTGGACAAAAGACCACTTCGCTGGATGTGCGTGTACTGGCCACCTCCAATCGCAATATACGCAAGGAGGTTCAGGAAGGCCGTTTTCGTGAGGATCTGTTTTATCGTCTGAATGTGTTTCCCATGCAGATTTTACCGCTGCGCGAGCGAGCCGATGACATTTTGCCGTTGAGCAACAGGCTGATCGCCAAACATCATAAAAATCCGAAACTTCCTGTCTTAAGTAAAGATGCACGCGCGAAGTTGCTGGGACACTCTTGGCCGGGCAATGTGCGTGAGTTGGACAATGTGATCCAACGCGCCTTGATTCTCAGACAAGGTAATAGCATCGAAGCGACAGACATTCAGTTTGAAAATATCACCCCGGAAACTGGCCAGTTGAATGGAACGGGGTCGGAGCAACCCCGCAGCCTGGACAGTGAAATGAAAAATCATGAATACAATAAAATTCTTGCGGTGTTACGAGCTGACAATGGCAATCGACAAAGTGCCGCGGAGAAGCTGGGTATCAGCCAGCGCACCCTGCGTTACAAATTGGCGCGCATGCGTGAACTCGGCATGTCAGTGCCTGGCCGTTATGGCATGGAAACCGCGTAACAACTTGCATTGATAAAAGGAGACAGATCATGAATAACATCGACACCAGTCAATTGATAACCCAGATGCGGGCCATGGCGGCAGCCGCCCAGGGGTCCACGAGTACGCCACAGGCCAATGTCGCTGGTAGTGACTTTGGTGATCTTCTCGCTAACAGTATCAACAGAGTAAACGATATCCAGAAAGCCTCCGGGCGTCTGGCGGATGCCTTTGTCATGGGTGATCCCAATGTCAGTCTTGCAGAAGTGATGATTGCCAAGCAGAAATCCAGTATTGCATTTGAAGCTACCCTGCAGGTGAGGAACAAGCTGATCAGCGCCTACAAGGAAATCATGTCAATGCAGGTTTGATCGATAACGAACATTCTAATACGGAAATATTTTCGGGAAGAACATCTGCAGTAATGGTGTGAATTCATGCTCAGTAACAGTAATAATATAGAAGGTTCATAATGGCATTAGTCGATACTCGAGAAGTTTCAGCAGGCCTGGCCGGCATGAGCGGTCTCAATGCCTTACGGCAGATTGGCCTTATGATCGGCCTGGCCGCCAGTGTGGCCATCGGTGTTAGCGTGGTGCTGTGGTCGTGGACGCCGAATTACGGTGTCTTGTACGGGGCGCTGGAGGAACAGGATGTCAGTACCGTGTTGGATGCCCTGCGTCAGAATGGGATAGAGGCCAAGCTTGACGAAGCAACCGGAGCAGTGCTGGTGCCCAAGGGTAGTGTCCATGAGGCTCGTATCAAGCTGGCGGCCATGGGTTTACCAAAGGGAGTCAGTGCAGGATTTGACTCATTGGAGGAGAAGAGCAGCTTCGGTGTGTCGCAGTTTATGGAAAAGGCGCGTTATCAGCGAGCCATGGAGATCGAACTGGCACGGACTATTTCCAGTTTGAGTAACGTGAAAAATGCGCGGGTACATCTGGCAGTGCCGCGCCAATCGGTTTTTGTGCGTAATCGAAAAAAAGCCAGTGCGTCTGTTGTGGTGGATTTGTTCCCCGGCCGTAATCTGGAGAGTGGTCAGGTATCTGCCATTGCCCACATGGTCTCATCCAGTATTCCCGATTTGGATATCAGTAATGTCACGGTGGTTGATCAGAAGGGAAACCTGTTGACCTCAGGTACAAATAATCTGCAAGTGGCGCAAACCGGAGCACAATTCGACTATATAAAGAAATTCGAGCAGGCCTATACGGACCGGATAGAACGCCTGTTGGAGCCGATTCTGGGTGCGGAGTCGGTCCGTGCCCAGGTTACCGCAGATATCGATTTTACCGTCAGCGAGCAAACCCAGGAGAGTTTCAATCCTGACGCCCCTGCACTGCGCAGCGATCAGACCACTGTGGAACAGACCACTGGTGCGGTGGCGGGTGGTGTGCCTGGTGCCTTGAGTAATCAACCACCAGGCGCGGGTAGTACGGCGCCTGTGGCTACGGGGGCAGGAGCAGAGGCTGCCGATGGTGGCGGCCCCAAAAGCAGTCATCGCCGGGAGATCCGCAATTATGAGCTGGACAAGACCATCAGTCACACGCGCTTTTCCATGGGCCGCCTGAAAAGGCTATCGGTGGCGGTGGTGGTGGACGATAAGGTGGTTGAGGTGGACGGTAATCCCGTGCGCCGGTCGCGCACCCCGGAAGAACTGGATCGCCTGAGTAACCTCATCAAGGAGGCTGTGGGTTTCGATGCACAACGTGGTGACACTGTCAATGTGATGAATTCATCCTTTACCCTTCCTCCGCCCCCCGAACCCTTACCTGAGGTGCCCTTGTGGGAACAGCCCTGGGTTCTGGACATCGGTAAAAAACTGATAGGCGCAGTATTGGTGCTGGTGATGCTGTTCGGTGTACTCAAACCCATCATGCGTTCATTGGCCACGCAGTCAAATGAACTGACAACGGTCAATGCAGCTGCGGGGATTACCGCCGGAGGTGCCGAGGGTATGGCAGAGGATACCGTGACTCTGGGTGCGCCAAATGCGCAGGCTGCCGGGCAGGAAATACCGGCCATTGCCGCCCCTGGCAGTTATGAGCAGAATTTACAGACAGCCAACAAGGCGGTGGAACAGGATCCAAAACTGGTTGCGCAAGTGGTGAAGAATTGGGTGGCGAACGATGGCTGAAGAATCTGAGGTAAAAGGTGTGGATCGCGCGGCTATTTTTTTGATGAGTCTGGGGGAGGCGGCAGCGTCGGAAGTGTTGAAGCACATGGAGCCCAAGGAAGTGCAAAGTGTGGGTGCAGCTATGGCGCAATTGAACAATGTGACTCGTGGTCAGGTAACTTCGGTGCTAAAGGAATTTGCTGAAACGGTGAAGGAAGAGACAGGCCTGGGTCTGGGCACCGATGATTATGTGCGGACGGTATTGAAAAAAGCCTTGGGTGATGACAAGGCCGATGGCCTTATCGATCGTATTTTGCAGGGTGGAAACACCAAAGGGCTGGAAACTCTCAAGTGGATGGATTCACGTGCCGTAGCGGAGATTATTCGTCTCGAGCATCCGCAGATTATCGCCATCGTCCTGTCATATCTCGAGCCGGATCAATCCGCCGAGGTGCTGGCATTGTTCCCGGAACGGGTGCGTGTGGATGTGCTGATGCGTATCTCCACCCTGGATGGTATTCAACCGGCTGCACTGAACGAACTCAATGACATCATGGAGAAACAGTTCTCCGGAAAGAATAATGTGAAGTCGTCCAGTGTCGGTGGTATCAAGGCGGCAGCGAATATTCTCAATTTCATGGATAGTTCCATCGAGGGTGAGATCATGGATGCGGTGAAGGAAATCGATGCTGACCTGGGTCAGAATATTCAGGATTTGATGTTTGTGTTCGACAATCTTAAATCGGTGGATGACCGTGATATTCAGACTATCCTGCGCGAAATCTCTTCCGAATCCCTGGTGCTGGCACTCAAGGGTGCAGATGATGAACTGAAGGACAAGATTCTCAAGAATATGTCCAAGCGTGCGGCCGAAATGTTACGCGACGATCTCGAGGCCAAAGGTCCAGTACGGCTCAGCGAGGTTGAGGGTGCACAGAAGGAAATTCTCGCCGTGGCCAGACGTCTTGCGGAGGCCGGTGATATCTCGTTAGGTGGATCCGGTGGTGAAGAGTATGTTTGATTATGGTTAAGCTGATTTCAAAAAACTCATCATCGCGATATCAGCGTTGGGATTTGCCCGTCGTGGAGGACGTCTCTGCAGCCGTGGCCAATGCCAAGGATGACAAGACACCGGGGCTGATGACGGCGGAGCAGATTGAACGTATTCAGTCACAGGCATTCAAGGAGGCCTATGAGACAGGTTTTGCCAAGGGCCGGGCGGAAGGTATGGCAGCAGGTCAGGAAGAAATCACACGTAATGCGCAATTACTGGATGAATTACTGCAATCACTATCACGGCCATTCGCCGAGATGGATGAAGACGTAACTCAACAGATTGTGGATTTGTCCGTAGCCATTGCGCGCCAATTGGTGCGACGTGAATTGAAGCAGGATGCCACGCAAATCGTGGGTGTGGTGCAGGAGGCTGTGGCTCTCTTGCCCGTGGCTGCCCGGGGAGTGAAAGTTTGCCTGCATCCCGATGATGCCCGGGTCATGCGCGACACACTGCCTGCGGTCGATGGCGAGCGCAGCTGGACCCTGGTGGATGATCCTGGTCTGGCCCGCGGAGACTGCTGCATTCTTACCGAAACATCACGCATCGATGCCAGTCTGGAAAAACGCCTTAACGCCATAGCTTCACAGTTACTGGGCGGTGAGCGCGAGGCTGACAAAACATCCGGTACAGATAATGACGAATGAAAAGGCATTTGCCGCACATGTCGAGGCATTGCGTCGCCGCTCTGGTCAATGGAAACAGATGCTGGAAGAGGCGCGGCAGCATGTCGCTCCTCCGCGCCTGATTGTCGAGGGCCATCTAACCCGCATGGTGGGTTTGACCCTCGAGGCGGTGGGATGTCATGCGCCGATCGGGTCGCGATGTTTGGTTGAGGGTCCCGACGGAAAGGATATCGAAGCGGAGGTGGTGGGCTTTTCCGGTGAAAAACTCTATCTTATGCCCACCGAGCGACTGCATGGCATTCTGCCCAATGCACGGGTGATCCCCACCGATAAAGTTTACGATGTGGCGGTAGGTTCAGGCCTGCTGGGACGGGTGCTGGATGGTGCGGGAAAACCATTGGATGGAAAGGGCCCACTACAAGCCACAGAATATGTACCGCTGAGCAGCCGGGTGATCAATCCCATGCTGCGCCAGCCTATTCGTGAGAAACTGGATGTGGGCATTCGTGCAATCAATGCCTTGCTCAGTGTGGGACGTGGTCAGCGCATGGGCCTGTTTGCCGGCAGCGGCGTGGGTAAAAGCGTATTGCTGGGTATGATGACGAAGTACACCAATGCCGATGTTATCGTTGTGGGCCTGATTGGTGAACGCGGCCGTGAGGTGAAGGAGTTTATTGAAAACATCCTTGGCGAGGAGGGTATGGCGCGTGCAGTGGTGGTGGCCTCGCCGGCGGATGATGCGCCGGTGTTACGTTTGCATGGAGCCTCTCTGGCTACGCGCATCGCCGAGTATTTCCGCGATCAGGGTCTGAATGTTCTGCTGCTCATGGATTCGTTGACACGCTATGCTCAGGCGCAACGCGAAGTGGCCCTGGCGGTGGGTGAGCCACCGGCCACCAAGGGTTATCCTCCCTCGGTGTTCGCAAAGATTCCACAGTTGGTGGAGCGCGCTGGGAACGGTGATGTGGGCGGCGGTTCCATTACCGCCTTTTATACCGTTCTTACCGAAGGCGACGACCAGCAGGATCCTATTGCTGATGCGGCGCGAGCGATTCTCGATGGCCATGTCGTGCTTTCCCGCGAACTGGCAGATGCGGGGCATTATCCAGCCATCGATGTTGAGGCTTCCATCAGTCGGGCAATGACGGAGATCACCACACCTGAGCATCAGGCGGCCGTTCGCCAGTTCAAGCAATGGTATTCACTGTATCGACAGCACCGGGATTTGATCAGTGTGGGTGCGTATCAACCTGGTGCCGATGCCAAACTGGATGAGGCAGTAAGTATGTACCCACAACTGATCCAGTTCCTGCAGCAGGAGATATCCCAGGCAGTATCATTGCAACACAGTATCGAGCAACTAGAGGCCCTGCAAAATGTGGAGGTTGTGCCGGCGTCGCCAGTGGCCAGTATGCAGATGCCGGTTTCGCAGCCGTCGTTACCCGATGGTAACAACCCTTATTCGAGCTGACTTTTTTGCATGACCATCATGACAGAGGGTATCAGTAGCGTTTCCGAATTGCGTCATTGCGCCGGCATGAACAGACTTTAGTGAATAAAATAAAACTCAACTTCAAAGCCGGCGATGTTGATGACATCTTTTGGTTTGAGTGTGGTGGGGGCAGTGGGCAGGGGCTCGCCATTGAGCAGGGCATGATCGGATGAGCGGCGGTGTTTGCTGGTTGCCACGGGGCTGATGGTGTAACTGTCGAGGCCGCGACTGATGAGTGCCATCTTGTGGCCCTGAAAGCCGATGGTGCTGAAGGGCTTGCGTAATTCCATCACGGTGCGTGCCAGTGGCCCGTTGAGGGTGCGCAGACCACCCAGGGGCTGGCCTTTGATGCTCTCGGCGCGGGATTCCCATTCCGGCAATACCATCTGGGTTTCATCCATTTCCGCCTTGATGAACATGGTGGGTTCGTATTGAGCGCCTCCCTCATTGAGGAAGGTGAATTGGTGATGGCCCATTTGAACCACGTCGCCGTGTTTGAGGGCAATCTTTTTGACGTGATTGCCATTGACCAGCGTGCCATTGGTGCTGCCCAGGTCTTCCACAAAGACCTGCTCGGGCTGGGTGTTGATGATCATTGCATGACGTCCACTGACCGTCAGGTCATTTAGCTGGATGTCATTGTCGTGTTTTCGGCCGATGCTGATGGTGTCCTTATCCAGGGGATACTCGTTGATGATTTCACCGTCCAGGGTGAGGATGAGTTTGCTGTTCATGCAGGCAGGTCCTTGCGCGATAATTCCGGGCGGGGGGAAGCGGGTGTGTCGAGATGTGTTTACGTCAAATGCTTATGTTAAAAAATAAAACTGTACCTCAAAGCCGGCGATGTTGATGATGTCCCCTTCTTGCAGCCGCCGCTGTTCGGTGCCCAGGTTTTCGCCATTGATACGTGGAATATCACTGGCGCGTCGGCTGCGGGTGCCGATCACCGAGGTGATGCTGTAGCCTTCGGAGCCGCGAGTAATCAGCGCCATGCGTTTGCCCTGAAAGCCGATGGTGTTGTAGGTCTTGCGCAGCTCCATCACGGTCCTGGAATTGAGGCCATCCACGGTACGCAGGCCGCCCAGGGCAAGGCCGGTGATCACTGCCTGCTTTTCTTCGTTACTGTAGATGAACTGGGTTTCGTCCAGTTCTGCCTTGATGAACATGGTGGGTTCGTAGCGGGTTTCCGGTTCACACAGGTAGGTGAGCTGGTGATGGCCGATCTGGATGACATCGCCGTGTTCCAGGGCAGCCTTTTTGATGTGATTACCGTTGACCAGGGTGCCATTGGTACTGCCCAGGTCCTCGATAAAGACGTAATCGGGAATGCTGGAAATCAGCGCATGGCGTCCGCTAAGGGTCAGGTCGTTGAGTTGGATATCGTTGCCGTGTTTGCGGCCGATGCTGATGTTGTTCTGGCCCACGGTGAATTCACGCAGGATCTTGCCTTCCAAGGTGAGTATCAGTTTGCGCTCACCTTCCGTGGTGTGCGCCGCCGGCATCTCCGATACCTGGCTTTGTTCAGAGGCGTTGGGCAGGGTTTCTTCCAGCCCCGGGAGAACGCTGACCTTAGCTGAATTCGCTGCGGGATGTTGGGTTGGTTGACGCATCATGTTCCCTGTATTGTTCGAAGTTCGTTTTCAGGCGTGCCTTGCGATAGGCTTCTTCACCACTGATCAGTTTTTCATCCAGCAGACGGCGCAGCGCGGTGTCGATGCTTTGCATGCCCTGCAGGGCGCCGCCCTGGATGACGTTCTCCAACTGTTCTGTTTTACCCTCACGGATTATGTTGGAAGCAGCTGAATTATTGATCAGAGTTTCCACCGCTGCAAGTCTACCGCGATTATCGGCGGTCTTCACCAGTTGTTGGGAAACGACGCCGCATAGGGATGTGGAGAGCATGGCGCGGATATAGGGTTCTTCTCCCGGGGGAAACACATTGATGATGCGGTCGATGGCGGCCGCGGCACCATTGGTGTGCAGGGTGGCGAGGATCAGGATGCCCATTTCCGCCGCGGTCACCGCCAGGCTGATGGTGTCCAGGTCACGCATTTCGCCCACCAGGATCACGTCCGGGTCTTCGCGCAGGGCCGAGCGCAGGGCCTCGGCGAAACTGCCGGTGTGATCGCCCACCTCGCGCTGGCTGATCAGGCAGCCTTTGTGACGATGCACGTGTTCCACGGGATCCTCGATAGTAATGATGTGGCCCTTACGTTCGCTATTGATGAAATCGATCATCGCTGCCAGGGTGGTGGATTTGCCGGAGCCGGTGGGGCCGGCCACCAGGATCAGGCCTTTGCGCTGGCGAGCCAGGGCCTTGAGCACCGGGGGCATGCGCAGGGTATCCAGGTCGGTGATCTCGCTGGGGATGGCACGGAACACAGCTCCCATACCACCGAGATGACGGAACACATTGACGCGAAAGCGAGACAGACCAGGGATTTCGTAGCCGAAGTCGGCGCCTCCATTATGCTCGAAGGTCTGCTTGACGCGTTCTGACATGATCTCGAATAACAAATCTTTGGTTTCGTTCTCGGTCAGGTCGCGGTATTTCACCGGGTGGATCTCGCCATACAGACGGATGCGCGGCGGATTGCCGGAGACCAGGTGCAGATCCGAGCCCGATTGTTTGATGAGCAATTCCAGAAAGGCGTCGACGCGACTCATGGCGTTTTATATTCCATGTCAGCTTACCGCCAGATCGATCTGCGGCAGCAGGTCGGGGTCGGTGACGAAGCGCTGGAACTGTTGCTTGTCGGTGGCATGCAGATAGGCGTCGTCGGGATCGATCTGCTTGTTTTGCAGGGCCTCCAGCAGGGCCTGGTCCATGGTCTGCATGCCCTTGTCGCGCCCGGTCTGCAGGATGGAGGGGATCTGGAAGATCTTGCCGGTATTGATGAGGTTGGCGATGGCCGGGGTGTTGATGAACACTTCCACGATGGCCTTGCGCCCGCGGCCATCGGCGGTCTTTACCAGCTTCTGACTGACAACCCCTTGCAGGTGCTGGGCGAGGAAGTTGGTGGCCTGGGCCTTCAATTCCGTGGGGGTGGCGTCGATGATGCGGTCCAGGGTCTTGGTGGCGGAGGTGGTGTGCAGGGTGCCCAGTACCAGGTGGCCGGTCTCGGCGGCGGTCATGGCCATCATGATGGTCTCGGGGTCACGCAGCTCGCCCACCAGGATGACGTCCGGGTCTTCGCGCAGGGCGGCGCGCAGGCCGTTGGCGAAGCTGTCCACGTGGGTGCCCACCTCCCGTTGCACCACCAGGGATTTCTGGCTGGTGTGAATATGTTCGATGGGGTCTTCCAGGGTGATGATATTCAGCCGCCGGTTGCGGTTGAGCCGGTCCACCATGGAGGCCAGGGTGGTGGATTTGCCGGTGCCGGTGGCGCCGGTGACCAGCACCAGGCCTTGATGGGCGTCCATGAATTTTTCCACCGCCGGCGGCATGCCCAGTTCGGCCAGGCCGGGCACCTCGGTGTTCACCAGGCGGAAGGCGGCGCCGATGCCGCTGACCTTGCGGAACAGGCTGACGCGGAAGCGGCCAACTTCTTCGCTCTGATAAGCGAGGTCTATGTCTCTGCCGTTGTCGAAATCCGCCTTCTGCCGGTTGTCGAGGATCTCGAAGATCAGGCTTTCCAGTTCCTGTTCCGTGAGGTCGCGGTACTTGATGGGGGTGAGGTCACCGAGATTGCGCAGCAACGGCGGCTGGCCTACGGCAAAGTGGATGTCGGTGCAGCCCTGATCCCGGCCCAGTTTGAGGAAGGCGTCGATGCGGGCCATCAGTTCAGCTCCCGGTCCACGGCTTCCAGTGCCTGGCGCAGTTCGTCGAAGGTCTGGAAGCGTTCATCGGGGTTCACCGCCATTGCCCGAGTGATCACCGCTTCCAGGGATTCGGGCAGCTCAGGATTGCGCTCCCGGGGAGGTGTTGCGCCGCCTTCCACGTGCTGAAACAGGATGGCCATGGATTCGTCGCCGGTGTAGGGGGCGGTGCCGGCAAACATCTCATAGAGGATGATACCCAGGGTGTAGATGTCGGTGCGCGAGTCGATGGTCCTCCCGCGCACCTGCTCTGGCGCCATGTAGGTGGGGGTGCCCACCAGGATGCCGCTCTTGGTGAGGCGCGAGTCGGCCTTGCGCGCGGCGGCGGCCAGACCGAAGTCAACGATCTTCACCAGATCGTCGTCGTTGATGAGGATGTTGGCAGGCTTCAGGTCGCGGTGCACCACGCCCATGGCCTGGGCCTGTGCCATGCCACTGCAGATGTCACTGACGAGCTTGATCCCGCGGCGCACATCACAGGTGTGTTGTTGTTTTTTGTTTTCGCGCAGCTCGTCGGCCAGGGAATGACTGGGGAAGTATTCCATGGAGATGGCGTAGCTCTGGTCGATGGTCACCAGGTCGTAGATACGGATGATGTTTTCGTGGGTGATCTTGCGCGCGTAGCGCAGCTCGTGCATGAAGCGCTCGATCATGCTGTGATC
>DRKQ01000095.1 GCA_011051685.1 Gammaproteobacteria bacterium | reverse complement strand
CTGTCATCAAAGCTGCACACCCAGCCCGGCCGCATTGCCACCATGGCCGTCATGACCATGCCGTTGAGCAACGCCTCGGCGAAGAACACCATCGGGAAATACGGGTAGTACTGGTAAGAAAGCCAGGCTGCACTCTGCGCATCATTGGCCAGCAACAGCAAGGCGCCCGCCAGGCAGGCGAGAAGAATGGAACAGCCCGCGGCCAGGAAACCGTTGATATAAATATAGATAAAAAAGTTATGCGGCAGGCGACGCTGGGCAAGGCGTAACAGCAGTGAAGTAACGAGAATGGGGATACCGCCCATCACCAGCGCGGAAAGGCCCATCGATACCGGCACCTCTATCCCGCTCAACACACTGCCTGTCGCCACCGCCAGCACCGCCAGTACGGCAAATGCCCAGCCGAACATCAGCGTTACAGCCGTGACCCCAAGCAGGTGAAAATTGAGCGCCGGCAATACACCTGCGCGTGTATTCCACAACAGCAACAGCGCCACACAGGCCGCAAAATACACATGCGAGAACTCGTTCTCCCGCAACCGCGCCAGCGGGGCCTTCCACAGCGCCAACAACACGATGACAGCAAACAGCAGGTTGGCTGCCCACAACAGGGCCGGGTTCATCAATTCAGGCGGGAAATCCATGCACAGGCGTCCTGATTAGCGGTGCAACAGAATAAAACCCACACCTCCCTGAATCAACCCGCGCAATAAAGGGTAAAAAGGGACCGGCATCCTATATAATCCCTCTCGTGCAATCCACGACAGCCAGCGAGTAGCCGGGTAAACATTGGCAGGATCATCCAAAAAAGTCATCTATGCCGCGCTTGCCGGCAATACACTGATTGCGATTACCAAATTTGTCGCGGCCAGTATCACAGGCAGCTCGGCCATGCTGTCGGAAGGCATCCATTCGCTGGTCGATACCGGCAACCAGGGCCTGCTGCTGCACGGCATGAAGCGCGCCGCCAGGCCGGCCGACAAACACTTCCCCTTCGGGCATGGCAAAGAGATCTATTTCTGGAGCTTTGTCGTCGCGATCCTGATTTTCGCGGTCGGCGCGGGTGTTTCGATCTACGAAGGCATCAGGCATATGGCGCATCCCGAGCCCATCCAGAACCCCATGGTGAACTATGTCGTGCTGGGACTGGCGATGTTGTTCGAGGGCGCCGCGTGGTACTTCGCACTGACGGAGTTCACCAGGGCCAAGGGCAAATGGGGTTACCTGGAAGCCGTGCACCGGGGCAAGGACCCGACCCTGTTCGTGGTGCTGTTTGAAGATTCGGCCGCCATGCTCGGCCTGCTGGTGGCTTTTTTCGGGGTGCTGCTGTCACAACTGACCGGCATCCTCTATTTTGACGGTATTGCTTCAGTCATTATCGGGCTCATCCTGGGCGGCACCGCAATCTGGCTGGCGTATGAAACCAAGGGGCTGCTGATCGGTGAGGCGGCGGACGAAAAAATCATCGATGCCATCCGCGCCCTGCTGCAGGAGACAGATGGCGTCGACCAGGTCAATGAAGTACTGACCATGCACATGGGGCCGGACTTTATCCTGGTGAACCTGAGTATCGATTTCCGCGACGATATTCCCGCGGGCGACCTGGAAGCGCTGATCGCCTGTCTGGATACAGCCATCAAGAATGCACACCCGGCGGTGAAACGCGTGTTTATCGAGGCTGAGACACGGCGCCAGACACGCTCTTCCGATGTTGAAAAATCCACCTGAACTCATTTTACAATCCGCAGATCGGGCTTGCGGCGTTGCTCCTGGCGCTGCTCCTGTAACTCTTCCTTACTGCAATCCATATCGCAAAAAACAGTATCAAAGTCTCGAACACGGATTTCTCCTGCCAGGTGAAACGAGCACACGGGCCATCGTCCCGCTACCGCCGATTCCCGCTTTACCCGGCAAAATTGCAGGTTGCTCATGACTCTCCGCCTGTGATTTCCTGAAGGTCTTTCGTGAAAGTACGTTTTTTATGGAATTTTTCACCGGCGGCACCTGACATGACAGGCTCATGCTAGCTTCCTGCCGTACAGCAGACCATGTCCCCGCGCGCCAAGGTGTTATCTGTCGATCACCGGGAGAGCGTGGTTCGGGATGGTGACTTCTGATCAGATATTATAATCGGGGACCGCTCCTGCAGGATGTATGCAGGAGCGGCAGTATTGAAGACGATCGTGTTAACGGGTTATTTGGTGATTTCTACCGCGTCCTCCACCTCGATGATTTCCATCGCCGAAAACTCGATCTCGGTACGCCGGTTCGGCGCCAGGCATTTGATCAACGCAGCCCCGGTTTCACCTTCGCAATTCACCAGCGGCTTCGCGGCGCCAAGTCCGCGCGCATCGATGGAGGCGTCGCGGATGCCTTTGGAAACCAGGTAATCGTGAACGGCCTGTGCGCGCTGTTCGGAAAGTTTCTGGTTATAGCCTTCCGGGCCCAGCCGGTCGGTAAAACCGGTGATGGTGATGCGCTTGTTCTCCAGCACCGAGCGGTCCGGCAGCTGGCTCAGCACCTGGTCCAGGCGGGCGCGTCCCTCGTCTGTCAATATGGCACTGTCAAAATCAAACAGGGCGTCGGCTTCCAGCCGGATCGGCTTGAGTTCCTTGCGGACCACGACTTCAACGGCAGCCACTTCGGTCTGTTTATCCCGGGCCGCCACGATTTCAGGGTCACATTCCGCAATGGCATTCTGCACCGACCAGCGAGCCGTATGCAGGCAGTCACCATAGCCGGTACGCGTGATGGACTTCCCGGAATCATCCACGTAACCGGGTGCCGCTGATACCACTCCACCGGTCAGACCGAGGCCAATCAGCACGATTGTGCGCGTTAACAGTTTCATTTTCTCACCTCCAAGCGTTGAACAAGCAAACGTCCGGCAAGCAACGGCAGCTTCCATGAGACACTACACGACTCACCTGCCCTGCAAACCGGGGTACCTGTCCCAAGCCTAGCTGCCAATAACACGCTGTCAATAGCAGTATGTTCTAATATATAAAATTATTGTCCATCCGGGCGTTCGGGCTAGACGAAAGTCTTGCACAGTCATGGCCACGTAAAGCAGTTTGGCCTCGGCCACCGGATCCGCCTGCCTGATCGGCATGTGACCGGGAACGGCTGGAAGATGTAGTTGCGGTTGGTTCCAGTTGAGTTCGTCGTTCCTGGCGTACTTGGTACCCTATACTCGATGATAACGTGGCCGGGCTTTCGCCAGGCGTTGTGAGATTCAGGCCGGTTTCGCGGCGATGGGCGGGCGAGTGGCTTGCCGGTCACGTACAACTCGCACGTTGACTGGTGGGGATTGAGCATTTATTCTTCTTATACACCTGCCATGGCTTATTGGAGGTTCTCAAGTTCTTATTCCTTACGAAAGAACGATGCAGTTCCCTTCTGAAAGACACCGATCTTTTTTATTGGGTTGTACAAGGGTACAAGCACCCAGGTTCAACGGCGGCAGTTGCATAGAGTGGGTTTAGTCATTTTCAGAATATCTCGCCTATCAATGCTTAGATCCGGCGCAGCTGTTTTTCTGGCGCTTTTTCAGCTTGTCCAAAGTAACGCATGCTGGGCACAGCGAATGAATGATTGTGGCTATTACAAAACGGCCCCCTCAGTCTTCCATGCCAGGCTCGAAAGATTTGTCGATGACATCGCCAACCTGGTAGCGCAGCGAGCTGACCTACAGGCCACCATCGCCAGCGGTGGTGACATTACGGAAGAAGTCTACACCGCCGGCCTGCTCGGTCGTATTCCCGATTGCATACATGACGATGCCGGGCGAAACGTCGAAGTGGTGGGTGGTGATGTAACAACGGCTGATGAACTTCTCTTAAAGGGATCAAGCGGCTTCACCGTGGTTGTGCGGGGATTACCCTACAAGCATTGTCGCGAGTTAGTGGCGGATGGGGAAAATGATCCACGCTTCCTTGTGCGCGGCGAGGCGCCCGGCGAAGCACCAAGAAATTACGGAGACTGCCTCAATCTTCCGGCCCTTTTCAGATTTGGCATGAAACTACCGATGCCCAATACCGCTTATGTCTACAAACAGATCAAACGCGGCGACCTATCGGAGAGACCCAAAAATCCACAGGCTTGCGGACTCTTCCAGCAGATAATGACGGGGCAGCATGGTGGCTCGAGTTGCAGCTACTACAAGGAAATCCTCATCATGATGAATGAGTGCGATCACGATAATAATGCGCACTTTGATACCCCTGCTACTGCGTATTGCAAGGCCGCGTTGCAATGTCAGTCGGCGGCCATTGCCGAGCTGCAGAGGGTCGGATCGAGCGGCTTGAAAAAATCAGACCTCGATAAACGCATCAGGCTTTACGAAGAGGTTGTATGGGGTGAAACCGACAAGGCAGTTGACGCCGTCTATGAACTCTATCTGCACTATCCCGGAGGCCTCATCGACCCCAGG
>DRKQ01000094.1 GCA_011051685.1 Gammaproteobacteria bacterium | reverse complement strand
GCGATCTTCACACCCAGCGCCTCCAGGCCGAAGCCCCGCACGTTGGCCTTGCGGCCCAGGGCGAGCAGCAGCTGGTCGAACTCGAGTGTCACCTCGCCACCGTCGTGTTCGCAGAGCAGCACGCGCTGGCCCTCGCGCAACTCGAAACGTTGGGCGCTGTGGCCGGTGAGCACCTGCACGCCCTCTGCGCGGAATTGCTCCTCCACCCGCTGGGCCACTTCCACGTCTTCCCGCGGCAGCAGGTGGGGGCCGCGCTGCACCAGCAACACCTGGCTGCCCAGGCGCTGAAAGGCCTGCGCCAGCTCGCAGCCGATGGGGCCGCCGCCCAGCACCAGCAGGCGCTTGGGCCGCTCGCGCAGATCCCACACCGTGTCCGAGGTGAGATAACCAACCTCTTCCAGCCCGGGGATGGGCGGTACCGCCGGACGGGCGCCGGTGGCGACGATGATGTTGCGGGTGGTGACGGTCCTGCCCTCCACCGCCACTTGGTAGGGTGAGAGGATCTTCGCCTCGGCCCGCATCACCTCCACGCCCAAACGGGTGTAGCGCTCCACGGAGTCGTGGGGTTCGATCTGCCTGATGACCCGCTGCACCCGCGCCATCACCTCGGCGAAATCGAATTCCACCGTGGTCTTTTTAAAACCGAACTCCGTTGCCCGCCGGGCGTAATGCAGCATCTTCGCGGAGCGGATCAGCGCCTTGCTGGGCACGCAGCCGGTGTTGAGGCAGTCGCCACCCATCCTGTGTTTTTCCACCAGCAACACCTTGGCCTTCACCGCCGCGGCGATGTAGGCCGATACCAGCCCCGCCGAGCCGCCGCCGATGACCACCACGTTGTAGTCGAAGCGTTTGGGTTTGGTATAGTTTTTCAGCACCTTGCGCGCCTTCATGGCCTCCACGCCCTTTTTCGCCAGCAGGGGAAAGATGCCCAGCAGGGCAAAGGACAGGATCAGCCCCGGCGAGAGGATGCCCGACAGGGACTCCAGGGCGCCCAGCTGGCTGCCCGCGTTCACGTACACCAGGGTACCGGGCAGCATGCCGATCTGACTCACCAGGTAAAAGCGCCAGGTCTTCATGGAGGTGAGGCCCATCACCAGGTTGATGACGAAGAACGGGAACAACGGGATCAGGCGCAGGGTGAACAGGTAGAAATCGCCCTCCTTCTCGATGCCGGCGTTGATGGCGGCGAGCTTGTCGTGGAAACGGGTCTGCACGTAGTCGCGCAACACGAAGCGTGAGGCCAGAAAGGCCAGGGTGGCGCCGATGGTGCTGGCGAAGGAGATCACCACGAAGCCCGTGGCCAGGCCGAAGATGGCGCCGCCGGCCAGGGTCATCACCGTGGCGCCGGGCAGGGACAGCGCGGTCACAAGCACGTAGATACAGAAATACACGGCGATGGTCAGCAGGCGATGCTGGGCGTAATAGTCCAGGAAGGCGGCGCGCTGGGACTTGAGATATTCCAGGGTCAGGTACTGGCCCAGGTCGAAGATGAAGAAGGCCGCCACCAGGGACAACACCAGCACGATCAGCAGGACGCGGGCATTCAACAGATTTTTCATGTTTTCCTTTATTGTTGAGTGATGTGTCATGCAGTCGCGGCCCAGTCTACACCGTTACAAGCCGCCAGAAACCAACTGTCCACTCAACGCCCAAGCGAAGATCGGCGCTATCTATCCACAACAGGCAGTTCTGTCGGGGGCGCAAAGTGTGCCAAAATCACACCATTGTTTTTTCAACCTGCGAGCGACCACCCCATGTCCACTGAATCCGAGAACGGCCCTGAATCCCCGGAACTGCGCATCCTGCGCATGATGAAAAAGGTGCTCACCGACGTGGCCAAGGACACCTACACTCCGCCGGCCCTGCGCCACCCCCTTTCGGAGAGCACCATCAACGGCATCCGCGAATGCCTGGTGCTGATCAGCGCCCGTGAAAACGAACTGGCCGGCCCATCCACCTACAAACCGCGTTTTGTGGATGAGCCCCAGGACACCGTGGTGGTACAGCTCTCACGGGAAGCCCCGGCAGACGAAACCGGAAAATAAGCGGCCCCAATCCCGGCATATTTTACCCCCCATAGAGAGCCACCAGTGTCATGTCATCGCTGCAAGCCATCAAGAACCACCCTTCCCGGTCGATAACCTATCGGATAGCCTAAACCCATTGACTCCTGCTGGCGATCACAATCATGTCACGAATAGTTGGTAGCCTGACTTCCCTGCGGTATTTTCCGGTATTTTTGTGCTGCCTTCTTCTCCTCGCCTGCGGAGGAGGTGGTGGAGGTAACGATGGCACAGCCGGCACCAGCCTTTCGCGCATTGAAGTCACTCCAAGCCAACCTTCCCTGGCCGCAGGCACCACGCTTACTCTGGTCGCCACCGGCATTAACAGCGACAACAGTACCAGCACGCTCTCAACGTCCGTTACCTGGCAATCCAGCGACAACACCATTGCCACGATATCCGCCAGCGGTGAGGTAAATGCCCTGGCCGCGGGCCAGGTGACGATACTGGCCACCCTTGGCGCCATCAGCGGCAGCACCACTCTCACCGTCACCAGTGCCAGCCTTTCCAGCCTGGAAATCAGCCCCCCGAGTCTGCAGCTGGCCAACGGCACCAGCGGTAAATTGACCCTGATTGGTCAATACAGCGATGGCAGCACACAAGACTTGACGGATCAGGCAAGCTGGACTCTTGCCGATACCGCCATTGCCAGCCTGTCCGCTTCCGCCAGGGTGACCGGCCTTTCCGTGGGCAATACCCAACTCACTGCCAGCATGGGCGGTATATCCACGCAAATCGGCGTCACCATTACTGCCGCCGAACTGACCCAGATCACACTCAACCCGGAGGCCCCCAACCTGCCGCTGGGTACTCAACTCAGTCTGACTGCCCTGGGCCTGTACAGCGATGGCAGCAGCCAGGATCTCAGCGATCAAGTCAACTGGAACAGTGCCGACACCGGCATTGTTGACATTGATGCCAAGGGTCTCGTGCAACCACAAGGTATCGGCAGTACCAACGTCAGCGCCAGTCTTGCTGGAATCAGCCGCACGCTCACCATCACCGTCAGTAGCGCCATATTAAACAGCATCGAAATCTCCGCCGCTAACGACAGCCTTCCCCTGGGCCAGCAACAGGCACTGCGTGCCCTGGGCCATTACAGCGATGGTACCCTGCAGGACATCAGTGAGCAGGTAACCTGGCAAAGCAGCCCTCCCTCGACACTGGCCATCGACAACGCCAGCGGCAAGCGGGGTCTGGCCACGGCGCTGGCGGTGGGCAGTGCCACCGCCACGGCCACCCTGGGGGCTGTTTCCGGCAGTCTCGAACTCATTGTCAGCCCCGCCACCCTGACCAGCATCGACATCAGCCCACCCGATGCACGCCTTGCCCTGGGAACACAGACCACGTTCCTGGCAAACGGCTATTATTCAGATGGCACGGTACGAGACATCAGCACGCTGGTCAGCTGGTCCACCGCCAACCCGGGCTTAGCCGCCATCAGCAATGCCACCGACGAACATGGCCTGGCCAACGCCCTGGGCGTTGGCGCCACCAGCGTGACGGCCACCTTATATGGCATCAGTGCCTCAGCCTCTCTGACGGTCAGCAGCGCCCAACTGTTATCCATCAATGTGCAGCCCGGAGAACTGAATCTTTTCCCCGGCGCCAATCAGGATGTGCACGCGGAAGGAAGCTTTTCCGATGGGTCCGTGCAAATGCTGGACGAGCAGGTCCTTTGGGAGTCCGATAATCTCTCTATTGCCACCGTCAACGGGGGCTCTGTGAACGCTCTCACTCCAGGCGTGGCCCGTATCAGCGCCAGCCTGGGCAGCATCTCCGGCAATGCCACGGTCAGCGTCAGCAACGCCACCCTAAGCAGTCTGCAAATTACCCCTGACACACCCAGCCTGGTGGTGGGCACCCAGTTGCAACTCAGGGCTATCGCCACTTATTCCGATGGCAGCCAGAAGGACGTCACCACCCAGGTGACATGGAGCAGCGCTGACGAGGCCCTGCTGCGGGCCTTAAACGGCGATGGACAGCAAGGCCTCTTGGTTGCCCTGGCCAGCGGCGCCACCACGGTCACCGCCTTGCTCGATGGGATGCAGGACAGCACACCTATCAACATCGCCACCGCCAGCCTCGTAAGCCTGAGCATCAGCAGCAGCAAAACCATTCTTGACAGTGCCGAGCAACAGCAGCTTACGCTGACCGGCACCTTTTCCGATGGCAGCAGCCAGGATCTTACCCAGCAGGCGGCTTGGCGGTCGGTCACCCCGACCCTGGCCTTCGTCGACAACCAACCGACGCAAAGGGGGTTGGTTACCGCGGGAATTGGCGTCACTGGCAACGTCAGCATTACTGCCAACTATGCAGGCCTGTCGGCCACGCTTGACCTGACGATTAACAACACACCCCAGCGGCCGGTTTCCCTAGTGGTGCTCGCCAACCCCAATGTACTGCTCAACGATGGCGCCGACAGCAGCACCCTGGAGGTTCGGGTACGGGCCGCCGACCCAAATGCCACCGTCGCCGATGGAACCGTGATCAATCTGGAGATCCGTCAGAATGGCACATTGATCAGCAGCCAAAACCTGGTCACCTCGGGTGGGATCGCCAACACCTCATTCACAACCACACAGAACGGCCTGTTACAAATCAGCGCCAGTGTTGATGCCGGCACCATTCACAACAGCACGTTCCTGTATAGTTCAGCCACGATCTACGACGTGATTGCCGGTGGTGCCTTTGCTGATGCCAAGACCTCGGGTACAACCGTGCTCAGCGGCAGCCGATTCGGTCTCTTCCTATTTAACCTGTCCAACCGGGATTTCCCGTTGACACAGTATGAACTGCTCAATGGCAGCGACATCCTGTTCAGCACCACTGACCCCGCGAATTTAAATGGCAATGTGCTCAGTGGCGGATTAAAAATGGGCATTATTGCCATCCTCCCAGCCGATATCACCGATAAAGGCATCAAAGCCCATTTTGACCTGCTTGACCCAGCCTCCGGTAAAGCTTTCGCCTTAAGCGTCGTTTACAGCACGCCATAAACAGCGCAGAGAGACGGTCAGCTGCGCGGGGAACAACCCGCCGGCAATGCCACTTGGCAAAATGACACACACCGCGCGCAAGAAAAGCCTACGTCATGGATGGCGCAAATCACTGTTTTGCCCGGAGCAAAACGGGACGCACGAAGTGCGCCCGAAGGGTTCGCACCAGAAATGGCGCAGACCACCGTTTTGCCGGGAGCAAAACGGGACGCACGCCAGTGCGCCCGCAGGGCCTGCGCCAGGGATGGCGCAGGTCAACCCCCGACAGGCTTGACGGCGTGAACCCATCAAGACTGTAAGGAAAAACTGGTGCCGGTGAGAGGAGTTGACCGTTTTGCCCGGAGCAAAACGGGACGCACGAAGTGCGCCCGCAGGGCCTGCGCCAGGGATGGCGCAGGTCAACCCCCGACAGGCTTGACGGCGTGAACCCATCAAGACTGTAAGGAAAAACTGGTGCCGGTGAGAGGAGTTGAACCCCCGACCTTCGCATTACGAATGCGCTGCTCTACCAACTGAGCTACACCGGCCTGTGGTGGACATGCGTCGCGGATGGCTTCGCGCTGAACAATTCACGCTGCACGCCGAACAAGGTGCGCGAGTATAAAAGATGCAAGGGGTTGGAAACAACCGTGAAGTTGTTGACCGGACGCGTGGCGTCAGTCGCTGTTGCGGACGCGAACAATGATGTCCACACCGTCCAGCGCCATGCCCTGGGGTAATTCCGGCAATCCACGCAGATGTAGTTCCTGGCTATGGATATCCCGCAGTTCGCCGGTGTCGATGTTGTAAAAATGATGGTGGACGCTAGTGTTGGAATCGTAGAACACCTTGCTGGGGTCCACGATCACTTCACGGATCAGTCCCTTGCGGGCGAACAGGCCCAGGGTGTTGTAAACGGTGGCCTTGGAGGCCACGGCGCCATGCTGATTGACCCGCTCCAGCACTTGATCCGCGGAAAGGTGCTGCGGCCGGGCAAAGAGGATTTGGGCAATTTGCCGTCGCTGCTGGGTAGGGGCGATATGATGGCGTGCCAACAGTTCGTTCACTGATGGCGGATTTTCCCAGGAGTGTCCATCCGTATTTCCTAGCATAAGACTAAGTATATAGCTGAATTGCTGGTGGTTGCAATGTGTACAGTGTCCTCAGGCGGCGCTGGATCTCCCTGCCGGGGCAAAGGGTTCCGGGGCCACCACCGTGGGCTGCTGTCTCACGATATCCGTGAGCAGACGGGCCGAGGCGGGCGCCATGACAACACCGTTGCGGAAATGCCCGGCATTGATGAACAGGCCCTCAATCCGGGGATGGGGACCAATGAAGGGTACGCCACTGGGTGAGCCGGGACGCAGCCCCGCCCAATGCCGTTCCATGGGCAGATCCTCCAGCACGGGCACCATCTGCCTAGCCACCTGGGCCAGGTCTTCCCGCGCCTCTTCGGTTATTTCCTTGTCGAAGCCCACCTCTTCCATGGTGCTGCCCACCAGTATCCGTCCATCGCGCCGGGGAATGACATAATGACCTTCCCACAGCACGATGCGCTGCAACAGCCCGGGAGGCCCCCGGAAGAGGATCATCTGCCCACGCACCGGCATCACCGGCACTTCCTCTCCCAACTCCTTGAGCAGAGTGGCGCTCCAGGCACCGCAGGCGACGATGACCTGATCCGCCATCACCTCGCTCAGTTCTGTCTGTACCCCGCGGATACGACCCTTTTTCGACAACAGGTGCGTTACTTCGGTGTTCTCCGCCACTCGCACGCCGCGTAATTTCAGGTCCGCGCGCAGGGCCTGCACCAGCAGCGGATTACGCACCTGCGCCACTGCCGGCATCCACAGGCCGGCCGGATGTTCCGTTTGCAGAGCGGGTTCAAGCCTGGCAATGTCCGCTGCACCTACAATCTGCACTTCGGCCTCAAACTCTGGGGCCCAGGCCTGTGCAGCTTCGCGCTGATCGCTGTCCAACACCAACAGGCCGCTTTGCGTCCATTCAGGATCAATACCTGTGGCCTGTATCAGCTCTTCCACCAGGGTCGGATAATAAGCCTGGCTCCAGTGGGCCAGCTGATTGACGGCCGCAGGGTATTTCCAGGGATAAAGGGGGGAAAGGATGCCACCTCCGGCCCAGGAGGATTCCTGACCCAGCCGGCTGCGTTCAATCAGCGTCACCTGCGCGCCACCTTCACTGAGGCTGCGCGCCGTGAGCAGGCCGATGAGGCCTCCGCCGATGATAATGAAATCTGCCATGACCTGTTCTCTCGATTAACCTGCCATCATCCTGTGATGTCGTTTGATACGGATGATGACTGTATTCCCTGTTTCACTGTGTTGCGCACAGCCCCTGAAATCCCTGTTGAGCGCATTTTCTTCCCGCCAGACTGCAGGCCTTGTGCAAACCCGTGGCCAGTGGCAGACCCGCCAGGCTTGCATCAATCAACCCTGCATTGAAGGTATCTCCCGCGCCCAGTGTATCCACCACTGGCGATATATCCCAAGCAGGCGCATGAACCAGCTGACCCTGGGGATCCACCCCCCAGGCACCCCCCTCGGCCCAGGCGCAAACGTGCTCCGCCCTCGGCAGCTGCCGATGCCTGGTCTGCAGGAAGTCAACGGGGTCATCCACGGAATCCTCCCCACCCGCCAGTGCGCGCACATAGTCGCGGGAGTATAGCAGCAGGGCCGGGCCCGTACACAGGGCCTCTATACCCGGGCGAGGCTTCTCAATCTCTACGGAGCAGGGCAACGCCGGCCGCACGGCGTGCACATGATCGAGCATGGCACGGGTCTCGGTGATATTGCGACCCTCGAAGTGTATCCAATCCAATCCATCCAGCTCAATGCGCGAAAACGCCGGGAAACTGTATTCCGGCAGCTGGCGAAAATGCACGATACTGCGTGACCCATTGGCCGCACTGAGGGTGACGTATGATGTCGGCGTGCCGCCGCCCGCCACGGTCTGGGCCGCATCCAGGTTGACGCCGGACGCCAGAAGGTCTTCGCGTATTTGTGCGCCACTGGCATCTTCCGCCAGGGTTCCGGCCCACTGACACTGGTGCCCCAGCTGCGCCAACACCACCGCGGTATTGGCCGCATTCCCACCCCGGCGCAGACACCGGGCCCGGGCGCGCACCTCGCTGTCTTCTGCGGGATAAGCGTCAACGGTATTGATGATGTCGAGGGTGGCGATACCCACCACCAGGATTCGGGCCACGAAGCGCTCTCAGTTGTCCTGGGAGGAGTCGGCCGGCTTCTGCGCCGGCGCTGTCCCTCCTCCCGCCGGACGCAACGGACTCAGTGGTACATACAGGGAAAAAAAGTCCAGGATCAACCACCCTCCGGCCAGCACCGCCAGGTACCACAGGGAATCCAGGTAAGCGAGGTAGCCAAACAATACCACGTCCCAGGTGTACAGAAAGTACAGTACGGCCAGCACGATGGGTTGAGCGCTGACCCGACCCCGACATTCCTTGCAATACAACAACACCCATTTACCCGCCAGGTATTTATCCCACCAGCTGAAGGTTTTTTGCGCACAGTGGGGACAGGGGTTCGAGGCCATAACCATACTCACAAACATGATACTCCGTAACCCCATAATAACCGAGCCAACCGCGAATGCCTATCCGCCCTATGCCCGCAACGGAGGGCTTGGTACACTTTTGACTTTGCCTAGGTACACACCATTGACATGAACAACCGCGCAATACCCAATTCAATCCGTCTGCGTCACATCCTGTTGGCCGCGCTTGCCGGCTTGCTGATGGCCTGCGACGGCAACACCGAATTGATGAAGCGCACCCTGGACGGGGATCCCGCAGCGGTACAGGCCGAACTGGCCAAGGGCGCCGCAGTGGACGAACGCAATAATTTCGGCTGGACCGCGCTGATGCATGCCGCCCGCCAGAACCAGACCGCCACCATGGCCGTGCTCATCGACGCCGGCGCTGACATCAATGCCCAGGATGACGATGGCTGGACACCCTTGATGCGCGCTGCCGCCAAGGGCAACCAGGAGGCAGTCCAACTACTGCTGCAACGCAAGGCCAATCTCGAATTGAGCGACAAGAATGGCTGGACCCCTTTGCTTTGGGCCAGCAACCGGGGTCACGTGGGGATCGTCAAACAGTTGCTTGCACGGGGCGCTGACGTTACCGTAAAGGCCCGGGATGGACGCACGGCCATGTACCTCGCACGCAATGAAGGGTACAACGAGATCGTAGAACTTTTGAAAAAGGCCGGCGCAAAACAATAACAACTCGTCACACCGGCGGCGAGAGAGGGGGGGTAGCAACACTATGATGCGTGGTTTGGTCATCCTGTTTTCCGCGTGCGCGATATCTGCGTCACTGCTCATCGCCTGTACCCCCACCCCAAACTCCGCCACCCGCAGCGCCCAATACGTGGTCGAGGGCGGCGTAGGTGAAGGCAAGCGTTGGCGGGACAATCGTTATTTTGCCGATGAAGTAAAAACAGAAACCCTGGCCACCGATGGCATCCACGACCCCGCCAATGACGCCATTAACGCGCTGCAGGAACCCGCCGAGGCGCTCAGCGCCTTCCCCCTGGATCGCCGTGGTGGCGTGGACTGGGTCAAGGCACTGGATCTGGGCATCATCGAACCCCGCGCCGACCTCAAGGGTGAAAGTCAGATGCAGGTACTGGATATGGATATCCTGTTCAAGGACACCGGGCAAATGCCCTGGGTAAAGTTTCCGCACATCGCCCACACCAAATGGCTGGCCTGCTCCAACTGCCACCCTAATATCTTCATCATGAAAAAAGGTGCCAACAGCGATATCGGCATGGATGGCATTCTTGCCGGTGAATACTGTGGCCGCTGCCACGACAAGGTGGCCTTTGCCCTGTGGACCTGCGAACGTTGCCACAGCGTACCCCACGAAGGCACCCCCAAGCGCTGGATGGAATTCATGGGTGTGCGACCCGACGGAAAATAGGGCAGGACGGCAGTCATGCACATGTCTCCAACACCGTTCACATCACGCCTGCTTTGCCTGACACTCGGTGGATGGCTGCTGAGTGCCTGTAATACTCCACAAACCGCCCCAGAGCCCGATCCACTACCCATAGTCACCAGCCCCGACAAGGTCACCGAATTTGTCAAATCTGCCGCACAGGAAGCCACCTCCAGCCCGGCAACACCAGCGCCCGAGACAACACCGGACAAGGACAATGCTGACAGCGACGACAAGGTGGTTTTGGCCACCGGCAAGGTACTCAATGCCGTGGAAATGGGTGCCAGCGAATCACCTCGCAACGACGGTATTCATGACACCATCAACGACGCCATCGTGGTGTTGCAGAATCCCGCTGTGGCGATGAAGGATTTTCCCCGTGACCGGCGACATCAGGTGGATTGGGTGCAGACCCTGGCCGATGGTTTGATCAACCCCCGCGCCGACCTGCTGGGTAAAGGCAAAATGACCGAGCTGGATCTGGATATTCTCATGAAGAACACCCAATTCATGCCCTGGGTGCTATTTCCTCACGACCGTCACACCAAGTGGCTGGCCTGCTCCAATTGTCACCCGGCCATCTTCGAGGCCAAGGAAGGCGCCAACCCTATTTCCATGAACAAGGTGCTACGCGGTGAGTATTGTGGGGTATGCCACGACAAAGTGGCCTTTGCCCTGTTCACCTGCGAGCGTTGTCACAGTGTGCCGCACGAGGGCTCCGGGCCGAAATGGTGGTGATACAAGATTAACTGTAAATCGTTGTTCGCTTGCAGACTTGCGTTAGCGGCCATTACTCAACAGAGCCAGAACATCGTCACTGCCACGATCCCGCGCCACATCCAGGGCTGTCTGACCATCCTCGTCACGAATCTCAGGATCCGCCCCCAGCGCCAACAACACCTTGGCCACTTCGGGACGATCAAAGGCCGCTGCCGCCATCAAGGGTGTGCGCTGTTTCAGGCCCCGGCCATTGGGATCGATCCCGGCCTTTACCATTAAGCTGACGATATCCGTATGCCCAAGCCCCGAGGCCAGCATCAGCAATTCTTCAGCATCCCGTTTTTCCAGGCCCGGCCCCTTGTCGGCCAGTAAATAATCCAGCAACAATTGCACTGTTTTGACACGCCCGAAGTACACCGCGTTGACCAGGGCGGCACCACCACTATCATCGCGCAACGTCGCATCGGCGCCGTTTTCCAGGAGTAATTTTACAACCTCGTCATGGCCTGCGGTGGCAGCGACGATCAGCGCCGTGGTGCCGTAATTGTCGGTCGCGTTCACATCGGCGCCCTGCTCCAGCAACCATTGCACCACATCGGCATGGTTCTCGGAGGCAGCAAACATCAGGGCGCTTTTCCCCTTGTTGCTGCGCTGATTGATATCGGCATCCCTCTGGGCCGCAGCCTGCACCGCCTGCAGATTGCCGTCTTTGGCCGCGTTCATCAGCTCGGTGGTGTATTCACGTGAACAACCGGTGAGCAGCAAAATGCCCAGCAACACAACCAGCCGTGTGATGTATTTTGTGTACAGCGGATTCATGGGAAACCTGCGGAGGAAAGTTTCTGCCAGGGATTTAGCGCTTCATCGACTCATAGAATTCCGCGTTCACCTTGGTGTCCTTGAGGCGGTCTAACAGGAATTCGATGGCCGCCAGCTCGTCCATGGGATGCAGCAGCTTGCGCAGGATCCATACCTTCTGCAGTTCATCGGGCTTGGTGAGGCGCTCTTCACGGCGCGTACCGGAGCGGTTGATGTCGATGGCGGGATAGATACGCTTCTCGGCGATGCGCCGATCCAGGTGCACCTCCATGTTGCCGGTACCCTTGAATTCCTCGTAGATCACGTCGTCCATGCGCGAGCCGGTATCCACCAGGGCAGTGGCAAGAATGGTCAGGCTACCACCTTCCTCGATATTGCGTGCCGCGCCAAAGAAGCGCTTGGGACGGTGCAGCGCATTGGCGTCCACACCGCCTGTGAGTACCTTGCCCGAAGACGGGATCACCGTATTGTAGGCGCGCGCCAGACGGGTGATGGAGTCCAGCAGGATCACCACATCCTTTTTATGCTCGACAAGACGCTTGGCCTTTTCGATGACCATCTCCGCCACCTGTACATGACGGCTGGCGGGTTCGTCGAAGGTACTGGAAACCACCTCACCTCGCACCGAACGCTGCATCTCGGTAACCTCTTCCGGGCGCTCGTCGATGAGCAGCACGATGAGATAACACTCGGGATGATTGGCGGCGATGCTTTGGGCGATATTCTGCATCATCATGGTTTTGCCGGACTTGGGTGGCGAGACAATGAGCCCACGCTGCCCCTTGCCGATGGGCGCTGCCATGTCGATGACCCGCGCGGTGAGATCCTCGGTGGAGCCATTGCCCATTTCCAGGATCAGGCGGTCATTGGGAAACAGGGGAGTAAGATTTTCGAACGGCACCTTGTTCTTGGCATTCTCCGGCCGGTCGTAATTGATCTCGCTCACCTTGAGCAGGGCGAAATAACGTTCGCCATCCTTGGGCGGGCGAATCTTGCCGGAGATGGTGTCGCCGGTGCGCAGACTGAAACGGCGAATCTGGCTGGGAGAAACGTAGATATCATCCGGCCCGGCCAGGTAGGAACTGTCCGCCGAGCGCAGAAAACCGAAGCCGTCCTGGAGAATCTCCAGCACCCCGTCGCCGTAGATGTCTTCACCGTTTTTCGCATGCGCCTTGAGCAGCGCAAAGATGATGTCCTGCTTGCGCGCGCGGGCCATGCCCTCCACGCCGGTGCTTTGTGCAAGCTCAATGAGTTCGGAGGCGGTTTTCTGTTTCAGTTCGGTCAGGTTCATAGGCGTAGGATCACTTCGGCGTGTTTACAGGAATGGGATTTTTGGAAGATTGACCGGTGCCAAGATGGCTACCCGGATTATTCAGAATCGGTGACTCTGTACAAGTTCTGTGAAAAAAGTTGTCGAAATACTCTGGAATGGTCTTTTTGGGTTTTTTGTTCTTTAGGGTCTGCAGGATCTACCGGGAATTTCAGGTTTGCTTGTATTACGCGGAAGGGCCGGAAATCGGCACGGAGCAAACGCCTGCGAAGCATTGATTTGCCGCTAAACTATCACGAAGCCACATCGGCGTCCAGTCCGGAAGACCCACCATTCCATCGATACAGGGCAACCGGCAAACCACCTCTCAAGCGCAGGGCAGTTTTATGCAACCTCTGATTAATTCTGGACGAAGTAGATTGCAACCCGAAATGTTCAGACTCAAGGCGCGAATCGCACGTAACAACCGACTATTGCGAAGATTTGCAACGCAGAAGCCGGGCATTTCAGGCGCAAGATACGAGTTCATGAATTGCTCAGAGGATTCTTAAATGTTGCTGTCGATAAACGCCGTCAATTGCGACTTGGAGACCGCGCCCACCTTGGTAGCCTCCACATTGCCATCCTTGAACAACATCAGGGTGGGGATGCCGCGGATACCGTACTTGGGTGGCGTGCCCGGATTCTCATCGATATTCAGTTTGGCCACCTTGATCTTGTCTTTGTACTCCTCGGCGATCTCGTCGAGGATGGGGGCGATCATCTTACAGGGACCGCACCAATCCGCCCAGTAATCGACCAGCACCGGACCTTCTGCTTTCACAACTTCATCTTCAAAAGAATCGTCTGTGAGATAAACGATGTTTCCACTCACTGATGGGCCTCCCGTAGGAATCTAACCTGTGTATGATTTTTGTCTGCCGTGCGGTCTGACGCGCATAGAGAACATTAGTTACGACTTATTCGCTCATTTCAGCCTAATCGCTCGCATATTTCAAGCACAATATCGGCACAATCCTGTTATTCTTTTGCGCCATGAGCGATACACACACCACAGACATCACATTTTCGGATCTCAATCTCGCCACACCTCTGTTGCAGGGCATCCAGGCCGCAGGCTTTTCCCATTGTACACCGATCCAGGCCAAGACCCTGCCCCTGGCCCTGGAGGGACAGGATATTCTGGGTCAGGCACAGACCGGCACCGGCAAGACCGCGGCCTTCCTGCTTGCCGTGCTACACCATTTGCTGACCCATCCCGCCAAACCGCAACGCGAGGCAAACCAGCCCCGCGCCATCATTATCGCCCCCACCCGCGAACTGGCGGTTCAGATCCACAAGGATGCCATCCCTCTGGCTCAGGGCTGCGACATGCATATCCGTGTGGTCTACGGTGGCGCCGGCTACGAACAACAGCGCAAGGACATCGAGGCAGGGGTGGACATCCTCATCGGCACCCCGGGCCGGCTGATCGACTATTTCAAACAACACGTCTATGACCTGAAGGCTGTCCAGGCCATGGTGCTGGACGAGGCGGACCGTATGTTCGACCTGGGCTTCATCAAGGACATCCGTTACATGCTGCGGCGCATGCCACCACCCACTGAGCGCCTCAATATGTGTTTCTCCGCCACCCTGCCGCTGCGCGTCACCGAGCTGGCCTATGAGCACATGAACAACGCGCAGACGGTGAAAATCGAGACCGACAAGGTCACCGCCGACAGGGTGGAGGAAATCGTCTACGGCCCGTCCAACGAGGAAAAGATACCCCTGCTCATCGGCCTGCTGCGCCACATGGACCCCACCCGCACCATCGTCTTCGTCAACACCAAGCGCGCCGCGGAGAAGGTCTGGGGTTATCTGGAAAGCAATGGTTTCAAGGCTGCCCTGCTCTCCGGTGACGTGCCGCAGAAAAAACGCCTGCGCCTGCTGGATGAATTCCAGAAGGGCGAACTGGCCATCATGGTGGCCACCGACGTGGCGGCCCGCGGCCTGCACATCCCCGCGGTGAGTCACGTGATCAATTTCGACCTGCCCCAGGACAGCGAAGACTACGTGCACCGCATCGGCCGCACCGCGCGGGCCGGCGCCAGCGGCGACGCCATCAGCTTCGCCTGCGAGGATTACGCCTTTTCCCTGGCGGACATCCAGGACTACATCGGCTACGAGATCCCCCGCGGGCGCATCAGCAGCGAACTGCTGGCCGAAGACCTGGCCCCACCGGTGCGCATCGAGCGCAAGCCCCGTCCCCAGGGCCGGGGGCGCTCGGGCAACCGTTCACGCAGCGGCGGCCGACCCAGAAGCAGCGGACAGAAACGCCCCTCCCGCCGGCGCTGATCAGTCCCCGGCGGCCAGCACCACCCGGTTACGTCCCTGGTTCTTCGCGCAGTACACCGCCTGATCGGCGCGCTCCACCAGCTCGTTGGCCAGCGGCTCCAGTTCGGTCTCCCCGTCATCCTGTGCCAGGCTGGCCACACCGATGGAGATGGTGGCGGCCAACGACTCCCCCTCCAGGGTCTTGAAAGGATAATCGGCGATCACCGCGCGGATGCGCTCGGCAATCTCCAGCGCGGCTGGTGCCGGGGCATTCACCAGCAGGGCGGCGAATTCCTCGCCGCCGTAGCGTCCCAGCACGTCACTGGCGCGCAATTGGTCGCGGATCAGCCCCGCCACCACGCGCAGCACCTGGTCGCCCGTCTGGTGGCCGTACTGGTCATTGACCCGCTTGAAGTGATCCACATCCAGGAACAGGCAGGCCAGGGGTTCCCGGCTGCGCCGGGCGCGGCCCACCTCTTCCAGCAGGCGCTGGTCGAAGAAACGGCGATTATTCACCCCGGTAAGAGAATCGGTGAGGCCCACGCGCTTGAGACGCTCGTGGTTGGTGGCATTTTCCACGCAAATGGCCACCACCGTGGCCAGGCGTTGCAGGAAATCGGTGGCGGCGCCTTCACGATAGCGGCCCTCTTGCACGCTGCCCAGATTGAGACTGCCAATCAGGCTCCCATAACGCACCAGGGGCAGCAGGGCGACACTGCGCAGGCCGGTGGTGGCATCGGCGAACAGGAAACGGTGCTCGCGTACCCGGTACTTGCCCAGGCGGGGTTCGGCGGACACCCCGAACAGGTTGTCCAGGGCATCCAGATCATGCTGGAAGCGCAGCTGTTCCAGTTCGTCCAGGCGTACACCCTCTTCCTCGAGGATACGCTGGATCTCGTATTCGGGATCATGCAATACCAGACTCACCACATCCAGACGAAAGGCGGTGCGGTAATTGAACAGCAGGCGCTGCACCAGCTCGTTGAGTGACGGCGTGCTGATCAGGCGCAACTCCTGTTCGTGGAAACGCCGCTGTTTTTGTTCGTTCTCCCGGGCCTGGCTGAGAAAGGCGCGCAACTTGCGGCGCAGCAGTTGGTTTTCGTGATAGAGATCGTCGCTCATCATGCGCGAATGTACCCCGCGCCAAAAAACAACGCCAGCCTCGGCGAGACTGGCGTTGTGCGCGGCAGCATGTACTCAGGCCACCAGTTGGCGGGCCATGGTATCCAGTTCCTCGCGGCTCTCTACGGTGCGCTCCAGCACCTTGGCCACCTGCTCGGTATCCAGCCCCAGGCTGGCCAGGAGCTCGGCGGGCAAGACATCGCTCTCGGCGTCACCCATGTCCAACCCCTTGAGCAGGTGGTCGGCCAGGGCCACTACGTGCACGTAATTGGCGTGAGGACCATCATAGTCCGGGTTGTGGTGCTCCTGCTGCACGGTGATGATTTCCGTGGGCATGTTCCAGGCCTCCATGAGCCAGGCGCCCATTTCCATGTGGGTGGCGCCGATGAGGCGTTTTTCCAGCGCCACGATGGGGGTTTCCGGCTCGTTGCGCACCGCCTTGTTCAACACGGCAAATTCTTTCGGGAACAAATGTCCCAGCAACAGGAAACCGAAATTGTGCAGCAGGCCGGCCAGGTAGGCGGTGCCGGGACGCGGGCGCTTTTCCCGCGGCGCCACGTTGCACAGGGCCTGACACAAGGCCGCGCTATAGGTGGCGTCGCGCCAGAAGGCATTGAGTCCCAGCGGACCGTCCGGCGGCACTTTGAAGGGGCGCGCTGCGGCCACTCCCAGGGAGATGTTCATCACCATGTCGTAGCCCAGCACGCGGGAGATGGCCTGGCGCACCGAGGCCACCTTGCCTTGGTAGCCATAAAACGGCGACTGGGCGTAGCGTACGATCTGCGCCGTGAGGCTGGGATCCTTCTCCACCAGCTTGGCCAGGTCCTCGGCATGGGCGTAGGGGTTTGCGTTGAGTTGGATGATCTTCTGCGCCAAAGTGGGCATGGCGGGCAATTGGGTGATGCGTTCGATGCGCTGGCGCATGGTGGCCATGGGTGGTACGTCGATGTCTTCCACGTCAGCCTCCTTCTTCATCTTTGCCGATTGGGCTTCTTTTGCCGCCTGTTCGGCCTTTTGTTGCGCGGCGCGGCGTTCCGAGATCTGCGAGAACGTGTTGCCGTACCAGGCATTGCTGTGCAGCAGCTGAAAATCTTCTCCAGTGATACGAATCAGCTCACCGGCATTACCCGAGGCCACGTAGACATAATCCTGATCCAGCAGCGAATCGTCGATCACTGTCTCGAAATTATAGGCCTCGCCCAGGGCCGGTAAAATCCCCGGCGTACAATCGGCGAACACTCCACGATAATCGCTTTCCTCCGCCGGCTTCAATTTGCGATGCAGTTGGCGATTCAGGGCATCCAGTTTCAGCCGGTGAGTGATGGGCAACACGGCCATCAGCAGGCCGTTGATATCTTTGAGAATCATCGCCCGGGCCACACGGAACGGGGAAATGTCGCCAATGTCACCCTGCCAGCGGCCGTGTTCATCCACCGGACACTGAATGACGCTGTACTGTACATCCTGTTTATCGAGATAACGTCTGACAGTAATTGAAGTAGACATGTTAACCCTTTGCTTTGAATGGAGTTGACCGATGTCCTGCCATTAGCGGCCGGGTTCCGGAAAAGTATAGTCCCTCTCCCGGTAAAACCCCTGAGGCCACTCTTGCTCATTGGTGAGCAAATCCAGATAAGCCCTTGATTAACTATCACTCCCTGAGAAAAGCCTAACGGCCTGCTCGTTTTTTCACCATATCTGCCCCCCGGGATTGAGAACCGGTTGGCAAACTTTCCCCATGCCACGGGGGGTGAAAGGGAGTTATGGCCCCGTGGAAGGCAACTCGGTATTGACCTCTGGCGGCGGCTTGAGAGGTGCCTTGAGCAGGCGGCGAAAGGCTTCCAGGGTGATGTTTTTGCCGCCGGGGGGGGCAAGCTGCAGGCGCAGGGCCTGGGGAAAAAGGCGAGCCTGCCCCTGGGGATGCTGCGCCAGAAGATGGTACTCGCCACGGGGAAGAGTGGTGGGAATCTGCAGCGTCAGCGCATCCCTGTCCTTGCCCGCAGGGGAGATATCCAGCACGGGCAACAGTCTGACGGATGCCAGCCGGGTCTCGCCAGCAAAAAAAACCGCGCCCCGGGCGCTCGCCACGGTGGTGTGCCGGCCCGTGGGTGGATAGACCGTGCTCAGCCGGGGTGTCTGTGGTGTCCGAATATCCAGTACCTGCAGGCCGTGGCGGCTATCCAGCAGGAGGAGGCGGGTACCGTCCAGCTGCATGTCACTCAAGCCCGCATCGGCGTGATAACGACCCAGTTTTTTCAGGCCCTGGGCTTCAAGCCGCCAGAGTTGCACCTCACCCTGGGCGGACACGGTGGCCAGCAAATCCCCCTGGGCACGCACCAGCCTGAAATGACCCGCCACTGCCTTGATGCGCTTGATCCGCCCATCATCGGCCACGGTCCAGGCAGAGAACCCCGCATCCTCCACCAGCCAAAGGGTATGGTCTTCCAGCCACAGATCCCGCGGTTGCAAAGAATACTGCGCCACTGTCTTGGCTGCCTGGGGGTCGCGCACGTCCACCAGCAACAGACCCGCCTGGTCATCGACAATATACAGATAATCATTGCCCGCCACGATGCGCATCGCCCGCCCCGGGGTCTGAAACCGGCCAAGGGAATGGGTGTAAAAAGGGTCGAGGATGTCAAGGATGGCCACTCCCCCATCGCCGGCCGCCAGGTACAGGCGATCATCCTCCAGCCACAGGTCACTAACATTGCCGGGTACGTCCACACCATTCATCCAGATGGGATTGAGGGGATTCTTGATGTCATATACCTGCAGACCGGCCCCACCACTGGCGGCAAACAAATAATTGCCCCGGGTGCGCAGCCGGGCGAGTACACCGCGGGCCTGGTAACGATCCACGTACTGCGGCCGCCGCGGGTTGCTCACGTCAATGACCTTGATACCACCCCACCAGTCCAGCACATAGGCAAAATTGTCTTTCACTTCCACTCCCCAGGCGGCGCCATCGGTGTCGAACGCACCGATGATGCGGGGCGCGCGCGCCTCCCGCACATCCACCACCTGCAGCCCCGCCTCCCAGCTGGCCACATACAGCAGGCCGCCGTCCAGCGCCAGGCCGCGGGCATTGCCGGGGATGGGAATGTGACTCAGCACCCGGGCCTGGCGGGGATCAGCCACGTCCAGCACGTACAGGCCCTGGTCGAAAAAGGCCACGTAGGCCAGGCCGTCGTGCAGGAGCACATCCTCGGCCTGCCCCTCGGGGTTGAACTGGGCGAAGGGCGTGGGGCTGGCGGGATCGCGGACATCGAACATCAACAGGCCGCCACGGTCGTCAGCCACGTAGGCCACCTGGTCGCGTACCGCGATATCCCAGGCCTTGCCAGGGGTGTCGTAGCCGCCGAGGCGGCGCGGACGGCGAATGTCGCTGAGGTCGATAATGTGAAAGCCGCCGCGGTGGTCGGCCAGATAAAGGGTGCTGCCCACGATATCCATGGTGTAGGCCAGGCCCAGGCGGGCCATGGCCTCGGGGGGCAGTTCGGCGACCCAGCGCGGACGGCGGGGATCGGCGATGTCGATGATCTGCAGCCCCTGGTCGTCGTCCCCCACCAGGGCGTAATGATCCAGCAGCGCCACCCCCTTGCTGGAGCCGGGGGTGTGATAATTGCCCAGGTGGCGCAGCCGGCGCGGCTGGCGGATATCGTACAGGTGCAGGCCGGAGAACCAGTCGGCCACATAAAGAATATCATCACGAATCACCCCCCGGCGGCTGCCACCCAGGTTCAGGCCCACGGAGGAAATGGCGCCATCGCCCTTGCCCACCATCATCACCCGCTGCAGCCCCCGCCCGCTGGCCAGCAGGACCACATCACCCTGCAGGGTGCTGGCCGTCACCGGGGTGGGGGTGTAAAAGGCCGCACCGCTGCTGGGCAATGCGGGGTTGTCCAGTCCCAGGCGCAGCACGCCCCCCTCCGCCAGATTGAGTAGGGCATTCTCCCCCTGGGCCGCAAAACCGCTGATGGCGCCACGCTTGTTGAAACTGCCCCGCCACTTCAGCCGCGCCGGATCAGCGATATCGAATACCACCAGGCCACCCCGGCCATCGGCCACCAGCACCAGCGAGCCCTGCAATTGCACATCGTCGGCCACGCCCGAGGTGTTCTGCCTGGCCACGAGTCGGGCCCCATCCGTGCCGAGTTCCAGCTCTGCCACGCCATCACCGTCCACCACCCACAGCCGCTGGCCACGCACAGCAAAGGCGTGGGCCGCCAACGGCAATGTCCACTGCGCCTCACGTCTGGCTTCGCCAGCGGTCAAGTGCCAGCGTTGCAACACACTGTTGCCTCCTCTGCCATCTAACAGAAAATAGATGCCATCGGCGGATGCTGCCATGTCACGCAGGGCACCCGGCAGGGTCAATGAGGTCTGCAGCAGGGGCCTTTGGCCGGGCACCATCGACCACCACTGCACATCACCCCCGGCCAGTGCCACCAGCGCATGCCCGTCGGCATACACCAGATCCCGGGGCATCTTCGGCAGACGCTGACGCGCCACAATGCGTGCGGCCGATTGGTTTGCCGGAAATTCAACCACCAGCAACTCCCGCTGCGCAGTGGCCACAAAGGCCCGCACGCCATCGCTGGCGAGGGCCAGTGGCGTGGCCGGCAGGGACAGCTCATGGGTGACGTAGGGCCCCGCCGGTTGCAGGGCCAACTGACTGCCCGGCAGCCAGTCCTGCACCTGCACGGTGACACTGGCCGGCTTGCCCACTTGCAGCACCTGTGGTGTCAGCCCGGTAATCTGCGGTAGCGTCACCGGCGGCGTGACGGCGCAAGCGGCCAACATGATACCCACCAGAAACAACCCGGCCGCTACAGCCCAGGGCCGCAAACTAAACCCTCGCTTAATCTGCATCGTCGGGAATTATTTCACCTTGTGCAGGTATTTTTCCCGCTTGTAGATATGTTCAGGGAGGGCCGGCGCCAGCCCCTTCACCGCGCTGGACGGCGGCGGATTCACTGCTTCTTCTTCGAGCTCGTCGATGGGTGCGCTGCGGGCAAGCCCCGAGGGGCGGGTGCTGCCAAAGCGTCCGGGGCCAGGTTTGATCAATTCCTTGGCTTCGGCCAGGGTCACGGGTTGCGGATCATAGTACACACCGCGGAATTCCTCGTTGATCTGACGGACGTAGACGAAATAGGTTTTGTTGGCAATGAACTTGTATTCCCGCTCGCGGTACACCTCCACCGGTGTGGTGGAATTGATGAACTGGGTCTTGGAATACACCCGCAACACACCTTTGCTGGGTTTCATATATAAAAGGGTGTAGGCCCCCTCATCCAGGGTCAGCAGGGTTTTCCCCTGGAAGGTGATGCGCACCGTGTCATTGGCCACGCCCTTGGTCTTGTAGGCTTCGGGTCGAATAAAGTACACCGTGGCCAGCTGGTTTTTGAGCTCCGGGGTAATATCGCCATTCATCACCATTGGGTGCTGGGTGTTTACCGTTGCACAACCTGAGAGAAGAATCACCCCGGCCATTACAACCCATTGTTTGATCCGCTGGCTACTGCTCATTTTGCCCCACCCCCTGCGACTGCTGTTTGTTGGATGTTCTGTTCAACCCGTCATGGCGCCGGATTGGGCTGGCGCTGATGAATGGCCTCGATGCCCGCCAGCATCTCTTCCGTCAACGCCAATTCCGCGCTGGCCAGATTGCTCTGCAACTGCGCCAGACTGGTAGCGCCGATAATATTGCTGGTGACAAACGGCCGGCTGTTCACATAGGCCAAGGCCATTTGCGCCGGATCCAGGCCATGCTCCCGGGCCAGGGCCACGTAGGCCTCGGTGGCCTCCTCCGCCTGGGCATTAGAATACCGCGAAAAGCGCTCGAAAAGGGTGATTCGTGCATTGGCGGGGCGCTGACCGTGCAGGTATTTACCACTGAGCACGCCGAAACCCAGGGGCGAGTAGGCCAACAGGCCGCAGTCCTCGCGGTGGGCGATCTCCGCCAGACCCACCTCGAAGGTGCGATTCAGCAGACTGTAGGGATTTTGTATGCTCACCATCCGCGGCAGGCCACATTCTTCTGCCAGACGCAGGAATTCCATCACCCCCCAGGGGGTCTCGTTGGACAGGCCTACATAGCGCACCTTGCCCACCGCCACCAGGTCCCCCAGCACTCGCAGGGTCTCCTCGATGGGCACGCTGGGGCCCGGACTGTGCCGATAGCCCAGCTCACCAAAGAAGTTGGTGTTGCGATCCGGCCAGTGCAGTTGATAGAGATCGAGGTAGTCGGTCTGCAGACGCTCGAGGCTGCCGTGCAGGGCCTGCTCGATATTCTTGCGGTCGAGACAGATGTGACCGTCGCGGATGTAGTCCAGCCAGTCGGCGCGGCTGGCCACCTTGCTGGCCAGCACAATGTCATCTCGCCGGCCGCGCTTTTTCAACCAGCGACCGAGATATTGCTCGGTGAGGGTATAGGTCTCTGCCCGTGGCGGCACCGGGTACATCTCCGCGGTGTCGATGAAGTTCACCCCGGCGGCCAGCGCCGTATCCAGCTGTTGATGGGCCTCAGCCTCGGTGTTCTGCTCGCCCCAGGTCATGGTGCCGAGACAAATCACACTCACCTCTATGTCGGTCCTGCCCAATGTCCGGTATTCCATGGTCCTCTCGACTTTGTTATTTGTCCTACCTTTGGGTTGCACCAGAGGTTCATAATACCGCTCCTGCGCCCCATGGCATACTTGCACCATCGACGGTTTGCGTTCAATCTAGGGCCTGTTAACAGGCCCTGGGTTCGGCGGTGACGTCCTGCAAACTGCAGTGTCGTATAAAAAGCTATAACAAGAAAAAAGGCTGCCCGTAATCCACCCCGAAATGGAAAAGGAGGTACCCGGATGTCACACCCCGCAACCCAAGGCCTGTTTGGTCTCCTGCTGATCGCCCTGAGTCACAATACGGTACTGGCCGACATCATCCTCAGCGCGCCACCCCGCGAATCTGCCAAGGCCGGTGCGAAACTCTATGAGCCTCTGGCCAAAAGCCTCTCTGAATTGCTGGGTGAAAAGGTCGTTTATCAACACCCCGGCTCGTGGCAAAACTATCAGAAGCAATTGCAAAACGATGCCTATGACATCGTCTTCGATGGTCCCCATTTTGCCGCCTGGCGCATGGCTACTTTGCAAGCCAAACCCCTGGTGCGCCTGCCGGGCAGTCTGCGTTTTGTGCTGGTGACGCCCCGCAAAGATAAGACTATACAGCGAATCAATGATCTGGTGGGCAAGCCGGTGTGTACCCTGCCCTCCCCCAACCTCGGCGCCCTCACCCTATACTCCATGTACCCCAACCCGGTGATTCAGCCGGATTTTATTCCGGTCAGCGGTGGCGCCAGACAAGTGGCCGAGCGACTGCTGGCCGGCGACTGCCGGGGGGCGATTCTGCGCAGCTCTTTCTATTACAAAAAACTGCCCGCGGATACCCGTGACCAGTTCAGGGTGCTACGGGAGAGCCGGCCCATCATCAACCAGGGCATCACGGTCAGCCGACGGGTGGGCCCAGGCGCACAACGAAAAATGCTTCGCGCCCTCACCACCAAATCCGGCAATAGCGCCATGCGTCCCATCCTCGACCGCTTCGCCCACAAGGCGGAAGCCTTTGTGCCGGCACGGCAGACGGAATACGTGGGCAAGAACCTGTTGCACGACAACATGGTCTTTGGTTGGTGATGTTCAGCGTTGGCACTGCGGGCAATAATAGGTCGCCCGCTGGCCCTGCATCACCTGTCTGATGGCCGTCGCACAGACCTCGCAGGGCTCGCCGCCCCGGCCATAAACCTGCAACGCCTGCTGAAAATACCCCGGCCGGCCCTCGCCACTAACAAAGTCGCGCAGGGTGGTGCCGCCGGCCTCGATGGCTTCCGCCAATACTTCACGGATGGCCGACACCAGGCACGCGCAGCGTGGCCGGCTCAGCCGCCCGGCCGCCATGCCCGGACGGATACCGGCACGGAACAACGCCTCGCTGGCGTAGATATTACCCACCCCCACCACGATCTTGCTGTCCATGATGAAGGGCTTGATGGCCAGCCGGCGCCCACGTGAACGACGGTACAGATACTCTGCATCAAAGGCCTCACCCAGTGGCTCCGGCCCCAGGGCAGCCAACAACTTGTGCTGCAGGGGCGGGCGTGAGGTCCACAGCACCGCACCGAAACGACGGGGATCGCGCAGGCGCAGCACAATATCCCCAGCAAAAACGATATCCACGTGGTCATGTTTGCCGGCCGGTTCGTCGTGGCCCACCAGGCGCAGGCTGCCGGACATGCCCAGGTGGATGACCACTGTGCCCACGGCGGTGCACAAAAACAGATACTTGCCCCGCCGCCCCACTGAGATCACCACTTGTCCAGGCAGGGCACTTTGCAAGCGCGCGGGCACCGGCCAGCGCAAACGCCGCTGACGCAGCACCACGTCCTGCACGGTCTTGCCCTCGATGTACGGCGCAATCCCGCGGCGGGTGGTTTCCACTTCAGGTAATTCAGGCATGTCTATTTTGCCGTCTGTCTGCCTGGGTGTGCCGCAGGCAGGGCTAGCAGACGCCGGGCTGCATCCGTGGGCAGATGATACTGGATATCCAGATCATCACGCCGCAAGATCACTTCCGAGTCACCTGCCAGCAAACTAAAATCAACCGACTGCAATGTATCCTTATGTTTCAACCATATCCGGACATGCTGCGTTGCCTGTGAAGCCCCTGGTGACGTCGCCGCAATGGTCACGCGCAAGGCGCGGGCGTGACGCCATTCATCCAGCAGGGTTTGCCTTGCATCGCCAGGTACCATCTTGCCATCGGCTGTCCAGCGGCCTTCCTCCTGCTGCAAATGCAAGCCGGGCAATTCCAGGGCAACAATCGCTGCGGCCTCCTGCATGGGCAACAATAATGGACTGATGAGGTTTGTTGCCGGCCCCCGAACGAGGTGGCTGTATCGATCGGTGATCAGGTGTACCGTATTACCCACCTGGACATAGCGGCTGCCACCCAGGGCATCCGTTGTACCAAAACGCAAAGTCATATCATCCACACGCAACACCAAGACAGGTGAGTCTAACTGCAATTGGTTGGCATCCACCTGACTCATGGGATATTGCGCAATGCTCTTCGCCTGCAGCACCCTCAACAGGGATTCGATGCGTCCCTCATCGGCCGGCACTCGCAATGGCGAGGTCATCATCCAGCGCCCATTATCTTTTCTCAGCAGTACCGGTGTCCGGCCAGTATCTTCAATGCGCAACTTGTGCACATTCTGCGGCATCAACCCAGTGATTCTCGGAACCTCGGCTTTGTTCGGCTTACCTGGCTCGTAAATCGCTATCGCCAATAGTCCGAGTAACAACAGGACGAGCAACAGATTTATCCAGCCCCTGCTATTCATGAGCGTTGCGCCGCATCTGAAAAACCTGCTTCACCGCCGACGCCGACGCCAGCTGATCAGCAGGCCGCTGATCGTCAGCACAAGGGGCAGAGCGACAAGAAAGCCGAAGCCGATCGCCGCCTGGGCGCGGGGCGACAGTTGCAGATTTTTATCCGTTGCCGTTTTCACCGGGATGTTGATCAGCCGGTCGTCGTTGACCAGCCAGTTGACCATGTTCATCCCCAGCAACAGGTTGGCGCCATTACCTAAATAGGCATTGGAGAGGAAATCCCCATCACCCGTGACCACCACCCGCTGTTGAGGTTGTGGAGCGTCACCATCACTGGAACCAAGTGCCCGTGTCAGCGCAACTCCCAGCACCAACGGCCCCGGCACATCACTACCGGCATCGAAATTCACCGAGCCCGACAGATCGCCGGTTTCAGACCAGCTGCGTTTCTCCGTCTGCAACAACACCCTCGCCTGCCATTCCTGGGGGGGCGTAATGATCAGCCCATGGCTTTGCGGAAATAGGGTGAGCATATCAAAACCCTTGGTAATGGGATGACTGGGATAGTCGGCCACCAGGGCAAAGCGTGGATCGCTCACCCCCAGCACCTGGGTGGTGGGATCCACAATCATTCCCGGCTGAAAGTCGATACCCAACTGGGCTGCCAGGGGTTCCAGGCCGTGTAGCTTGTCATCGCCGCCGGGATCGGTGAGCCACAACAGATTACCGCCAGCAGCCACATACTGATTGATCATGGCCACTTCTCCCGGCAGCATGTTCACCTGTGGCCCGGCAATCACCAACACCCGGGTGTTTTGCGGCAGCTGCGGATTCTGCACCAGGTTATGGGTCTGCACCTTGAAACCCTTGGTGGTCAGTTGTTGGCCCCATTGCCCCAGATCAAAATTGGCCTTGCCCAGAGGCTTGCGCTCACCGTGGCCCTCAACAAACACCAGCCAGCGTTCACCGCTGCGCGCCAGGCGTTGCAACAGATTGGTGAGACCCTGCTCGGAAAGGTTTTGCAGGTTTTCTCCACGTCCCTGATATTCCACGCGCAGCTCACCATTGACGCGGATGCCCAGGGCGCGCACCGTCTCCGGCTCCAGGTCGGGGTTGACGAAACGCAGGGTCAGGTCAGCCTTGTGACGCCGATAACGATCCACCAGCTCGCGCACCGCTTGGCGCACCCCCTGATCCTCCGTGGCATAACTGGTAATAGTGATGGGGCCGGGCATTTGTTCAAGCAGAGCGCTACTCGCCGACGACAGAGTGTTGCGCCCATTGGCAGTCCAGTCCGCGGTGAAACTGTAACGCGTGCCCAGATAGGCCAACACACCCATCACGGCCAGAAACAACAGGCTGAACAGCATGTTTTGCAGACGGACATGGCGACGGGTTTTTGTGGAAACTAACATTGAGTATTGAGATAAACACCGGGAGCGGGGTTAAACAGGAACGATGACCACCGGGACAAACCCAATGGCTCACCTCTCCGCGAGGCAATCTAGCAAAATTCACCCCAATATGTAAGCCACAGCCACTCCAAAATCAGAGGGCTTGCTTAAACGACAGGCTATGTCTTGACAATCTAGCTTTTGACGAGCTTTCGCAGGGCCCCGGCGATGCGCTGCAGCCCCAGGACCTGATCGACACAACCCAGCTTGACGGCTTCCCCCGGCATCCCCCATACGACACTGCTTTTTTCATCCTGGGCGAGGGTCGGCGCACCGGCCTCGTGCATTTCCTTCATGCCTTGCGCGCCGTCATTGCCCATACCGGTCAAGATTACCGCAATGGCATTCGTCCCGACATTCTGTGCCAGGGAGCGGAACATCACGTCTACGGAAGGCTTGTGTCGGTTGACCTCGGGGCCATCGTTCAAGCGACAAACATACCTTGCGCCATCCCGTTCCACCAGCAAGTGACGGTTCCCCGGGGCAATATAGACATGCCCGGTGACTATCTGCTGCCCATCCTGCGCCTCACACACCGTCATCGCTGACAATCCATCCATGCGCCTGGCAAAGGGTCCGCTAAAGGCTTCCGGGATATGCTGTGATATCACTGTGCCTGGTGTATCGGCAGGCAGGCCCATTAGTACCTCCTTGATGGCCTCGGTACCGCCAGTGGATGCACCGATGGCAACAATTTTGTCTGTGGTTTTGAAATGCCGCAGGGGAGTTTTTTGTTTGAGGACGGCATCTGCGGAATGACGCTCCGTTGCCTTGAGGCTGGACGGGGTTCGCTCCAGTGCCCTCACTCGGGCAGTTGCCGCGATGCGTACCTTTTCAATGATTTCCTCGGCATAATCATCCAGGGTATGCGCCAGATCCGTCTTGGGCTTTGAAACAAAATCCACCGCCCCCAGCTCCATCGCCTCCAGGGTAATATCGGCGCCTTTTTCCGTCAGTGAGGACACCATCACCACCGGCATGGGGCGCAGCCGCATGAGGTTCGACAAAAATGTCAATCCGTCCATGCGTGGCATCTCCACATCAAGAGTCAGCACATCGGGATTCAGGGCCTTTATTTTCTGCCGGGCCATCAGCGGATCATGCGCAACACCTACCACCTCGATATCGGGTGCGCTATTGAGCATCTCGCTCAGCATCTGCCGAACCAATGCGGAGTCATCCACAATCAATACTTTTATCTTGCTCATTCAGAACACCACAAAACAAGGTAACGAAGATTTTCAGAACAACTCGATTTCTCCACTCACGGGCGTCTGCACAATATTCTTCATATAGGCCTCCTCCCGTTCGACAATCGTGCGATTATGCATACTACGCAGCTTTTTCATGCGCGCCACACCGCTGGCAGGATAATATTGCACCTTGCGGGGAAAGCGGTCTCCCAGGTCATCGGCGATCAGTTTCAGGCCTTCCACCTGTACATATTCGAGGGCGAACTCGATGTTGCGCTGACCAACATCGGTCATGTGTGCCAGTACTCGACCACCACCAAAAAGTTTGACCTCCAGATTCTTACGTTGTCCACCATTCTTGATGATTTCATTGATCAAGTGCTCCATGGCGAAATTTCCATAACGCATCGCACTACCAAATTTATCACCATTAACATTATCCGCCTTCGACATGGGTAGCATAAAATGATTCATCCCCCCTACCTTGGCATAGGGATCACGGATACAGGCGGAGATGCAGGAACCCAATACCGTGGTGATCATTTCATTGATACGGGTCACATACAGTTCTCCCGGAAGAATCTTCGCCACCACCGCTTCATTGGTTTTGTCCCAGTAGCGTTTGACATGCTCAAAACCGCGCAGGGGGCGCGGCAAAACGGGCGGTTGACCTGCGTTGAGGGTAGTCACGACATTAATATTCTTTTTGGTAAATGGTTTTGCCGATCAACTTGTAGCGATCGGTTTTTTGAAACATGGTTTCCGAGTGCCCCAGAAAGATATGGCCTTGCTCGTCCAGCAGGTCGGCATAACGATCAAACAGCTGTTGCTGGGTCGGCTTGTTAAAATAGATCACCACGTTGCGACAAAAAATGAAGTCGAAGGGCCCCTTCATGGGCCATTCATCCATCAGGTTGAGCTGTTTAAAGGTGATGAGCTCCCGCAACTCCGGCGACATACGGACCATCCCGGCATTCTTGCCACTGCCCTTTTTAACCCAGCGGCGCAGGCGTGGCTTTGAAAGTCCTTCCACTCGCTCTTGTTCGTATATACCACTGCTGGCCTTGGCCAGCACCCGGGTATCCAGGTCGGTCGCCAGGATACGTGCATCCCAGTTCCCATCGTCGCCGAGTACCTCCTTGAGCACCATGGCGATGGAATAAGGCTCCTCACCTGTCGAACAACCGGCGGACCAGATACGCAGACGCCGGGGAGCATTGGTTGCCACTTTTTTCTGCAACAGGTTGGGCAACAAATCCTTGGCGAGGAATTCGAAGTGATGGTTTTCCCGAAAAAAGGAGGTGAGATTGGTAGTGATGGCATTGACGAAGTTCACCATTTCCTCATCATTGCCATCCTGCAGCAGGTCGCAATAGTCACGAAAGCGCGACAGGCCCAATTGCCGCAGGCGCCGTGAAAGCCGGCCGTACACCAGGTCACGTTTATTGTCCGACAGCACGATTCCAGTGCGTTCACCCACCAGGTCGCGGATGAAGCGGAAATCAGCCCCCGTAAAGCGGAACTCACGGATCTTCTCAGGATTCTGTTCAACAATACTGTTCATGGGTGTGCTCGCTACGCAAGAGAAATGTCCTGAGATTCAGGAAGACAGAAGGTCTGCCTGACCTCTGTCTTCAGCTCCACCTGCTCTATCCTGTGACTTAAAACTCCTCCCACTCACTATCGCCCTGATCATTCCGCGGTGCGGGACGGCGACTCGGCGCAGGTCGTGTCGCGGGACGCGAATTGCCTGGCGCAGGTGCGGTTGGGGCAGCCTGTCCAGCGTCATTATTCGTCTTGAAGAAGCCCACCAACTCATCCAGAGCAGCTGCCTGATCACTCATGGATTCACTAGAGGCCGCGGCCTCTTCCACCAGAGCGGCATTCTGCTGAGTCATTTCATCCATTTGGGATACGGCCTTGTTGACCTGATCGATGCCACTGGCCTGCTCCTGGCTGGCGGAGGCAATTTCGGCAATGATGTCGCTCACCTTCTTTACCGAGCTGACAATGGCCTCCAGGGTTTCACCGGACTGATCCACCAGTTTGCTGCCTTCACCCACCTTCTCCACACTCTCATTGATGAGTGTCTTGATCTCCTTGGCCGCCGAGGCACTGCGTTGGGCAAGATTGCGCACTTCCGCCGCCACCACCGCAAAGCCACGGCCCTGCTCGCCGGCACGCGCCGCTTCCACTGCGGCATTCAGGGCCAGCAGGTTGGTCTGGAAGGCAATCTCGTCGATGACACCAATGATGTCCGCGATCTTCTTGCTGGAGGTGTTGATTTCCGACATGGCCTCGATGGCCTTGCCTACCACCTCACCGCCTTTGGTGGCCTCATCACGTGCACCGCTGGCCAGTTGATTGGCCTCTCGGGCATTGTCGGCGTTCTGGCGTACAGTGCCAGTGAGCTCCTCCATGCTCGAGGCTGTTTCTTCCAGCGATGAAGCCTGTTCTTCAGAACGTTGACTGAGGTCGGCAGTACCTTGGGAAATTTCATTGGCCGCCGAGGCGATAGTACCGCTCGCTGTAGTGATTTCACCTACCATGCTCGACAACTTGGCCATGGTGGCATTCACGGCCTCACGCAATTCGGCAAACTCGCCCTGGAATTCACCATTCATGTTCTGGGTCAAATCGCCTTCCGCAAGTCCTGAAATAACCCGCTTGCTCTCCTGCAGGGGCTCCACTACCGCATCCATCAGCTCGTTGATACCCTGACCCAGGCCCCTGAGAAAGCCCACATAGTTTTCTACATCGATGCGGTTGTCCAGCTGGCCGGCCACCGCGCCCTCGATCATGCCCTGAATCTGACGCTCGGCATCTTTTTGTTCGGTAATGTCTTTCCATTCCACCATGTTGCCCATGTATTCGCCATTGGGGCCGGTGATCATGGTGGCGTTTACCTCGAATTCCACATCCGCCACCTTGATTTCGGCCTTGGCCGGCAGACGGCTGGGGTCTTTCAACAATGCACGCTGGTGTGCCGGGTTCTTGTGGAAGCCATCGATGTTCGTCCCTACAAGATTGGTTACATCAAAACCGGGCCAAATCTTGCGCAGTTCATTCTGCCGTGGACGCATCATCTCCACCACTGCCGGGTTCACATAGGTTATGTTCAGATCGGCATCGCAAATCATCAGGTTGGCCTGGGCGCCATCGATGGCCGACTGCAGACGCGCCACTTCCACTTCCTTCACCCGTGTTGCGGTGACGTCCGCCCATTCAAGGGTACAGCCCACATACTCACCCGCCAGATCGATGATCGCCGACACCCGAATATGGAAGGTCAGCGGGCCCACATGGATGTCGGTCTCGAAGGGTAGATTGTTTGGATTACTCAGCAATTGGCGTTGGTGCGCCGGATTCTTGTGGAACATATCAATGCAGGTGCCCAGAATATTGTCGGCAGAAAAGCTGGGGTAGATTTCCTGCAAGGCAGCCTCGTTATCCCTGAGCACCTTTTTGGTAGCCTCGTTCAGGTAGGTAATGACCAGGTCACGATCGATGGTCATCATTGCCGTTTGTGCGCCATCGATGGCCTTTTGCAGGCGGTTGGCCTGTTCCTGCTTGATGCGCTGCTCGGTGACATCGTTCCACTGCACCACGTAGCCAAGACGATTGCCATTGGCATCGGTCAAGGGGCGTGTCTCATGTTCAAAGATGAAACGTCCGGGAGTGATTTCACCCTTGCGGGAATCATTGGGTCCCAGGTTGGCCAGGATACCTTTGATGGCATCGGGATCCTTGTGGTAGCGATGGATGCTACCACCAACCACCTCACTGGCTTTGAACCCCGGCAGATAGGTGGCCAGTTCGTCCTCCACCTGCGTCAACACCTCCATGGCCTTCTTGTTGACGAAGACGATGTTTTCATCGGCATCGGCAATCATGATATTGATCGGTGCATACTCCAGAATGTTCTTCATGGATTCCAGATCACCCATGACTCCAACCGTGCCCAGTTGGGTCTCTACCACCTTTTTGCTCGCCGCCATTGTCTTGTCCTCTGTAGTCATTGTTCCAGTTTGTTCCGCAGCCAACATGGTGGTTGCGACAGTATTCAGTGCCTCACTCCAAGCCTTGTGTACCTCATCGGTCCACAGCTCACCGGCAAATTCCGCCATCACGTCCAGCAGGGTTTCGGCCACTGCCGTGTAATGTTCCGGCCGGGCCCCATAGGCATGGTGTTTCGCGCCAAGCTGGGTCAGGGCCGTGACCAGGGCCTCAGGGTCTCGCAGGCTGTTGATCACCAGCACCAGAGCGCCCAGCAATTTCCTTTCCTGTTCCTGCACACTGGTATTGGCGAACATGGGCCGCACCTCGGGAAAGCGTGCAAACAGTTCTTCATAAAAACGCTGCACCAGGGCCTCACCTTGTGGCGCCAGGGCGGCAAAGGTCTTCTCCAGCAGATCGATATCCAGGCCCAGCTCGGACTTTTTCTTGCGCGGCCTACGCCTACGCTCCGGCGGTTTGGTCTTGACCTCTTGAACAGGCGGTTTGTCACCATCCTTCATCCATGCCAGCGGGTCTGCGCCCATCTTTGCCTTTTTTCTCGGTGCCATTGTGTCTTCTCCGTGCTTCCGTTTAGCAGCCGTTCCAGCAAGAGTGCGAAAAAACATCCATCATGATGGTCAGGTAAATACTTAACAGGCTTTTTTTAACCCGCCGCGCCGGTGGGCGTAGCGGACATTCGGCTTTTGTGTTTTTTACGCTAAGACGAACAATCGTCGATTGCTTTTCAGTGCTCATAATCAGTGCCATCTCTCAGTGGTCAGTTCTGATGCCAGGTGGCGATAATCGTCGGCGCCATGACTCACATCCTGATATTCAAAAATTGTTTCGCCATAACTGGGACTTTCCGCCAGGGCCACGTTTTCACGAATGGATGTCTTCATCAATTGTCCGGGGAAATGTGTCTGCAGGCTCTCCCGCACCTCCCGCGCCAGGCGTCGTTGAGTGTGGAAACGGGTCATCAATACATGCTTGCGCAGACTGCGTTTGCAGGCCTTTTCCGCAAACTGCAATGTCGCCATGAAGCTTGAAAGGCTCTGCAGGGCAAGAAAATCACTGGATACCGGGATGATCAGGTCATTGGCGGCAAACAGGGCATTCATGCCCAGCAGGCCTGCCGATGGTGGACAATCAAAAATAATAGTCTGGTAGTCGCCGGCCACCGATTGCAGTGCCTTTTTCAAGCGCAGGCCGCGCTGTGTGCCGCCCTCGGTGAGATGTTCCATATTGGACAACCCCGGACCGGAGGGCACCATGTCGAGATTGTCACGACTGGGCACAACAAAGTCTTCCATTGCCTCACCATTCACCAGTACCTCGTCCATGCCCGGTTGCTCGCGCTGCTGCATGCCCAACCCCACGCTGAGGTGTCCCTGCGGATCAAGATCGATCGCCAGCACACGATGCCCCGACAACGCCAGGGCATGAGCCAGGTTGATGGCCGTGGTGGTCTTGCCTACGCCACCTTTCTGGTTGATCACCGCAATCATTCTGCTCATACTCTGACAGCGGGTTACTGTGCTGCTCGACTGACCGTGGCCAGCTCATTGGCATTGAGCAGACGGTCCACATCCAGCACGATCACCATC
>DRKQ01000093.1 GCA_011051685.1 Gammaproteobacteria bacterium | reverse complement strand
TGGCCTCGTTGTCACTGAGAATGGCGTTGGCCAGATTGGCGGCCACAAACTGCGCCCGCTGCTGGATATCCGGGTTGGTGATGATGTCCTCGCCCACCTGGATGCCTTCATCCATTTTTTGATCCATCTTTTCAAGATAAAGCTGCTGCTGGGGCGGCAGGGTCTTGTTGCGATCGTATTCCAGTTGGGCGATACCGTTGAGGGTGACGGCGAGGAGGTTGTCCATGTTTGTAGCCTGTGGGGATTTGACGGGTTTGGATTTATTCTCCCATGAATCTCTCTCCCGCCACACCGGCCAAAGGTGATAATCCGAGGCTGCCGGGACAGGAGGGGGCAATCAGCCGTACGGCCGATCAATCCGGCTTTTAGCCGTAACACGAAGCCACCGGCTTAAGCCGGTGGAGTATCACTATGTTGTACAGGGATGAAGGGCGGCCCAAGGGGGACGCCAGGGGCAATAGACGCTGCTTTATTGTTGATGGTGTCCCGTGGCGTCAGTATAAGTATCATCCAACACATAAAAGAGTGTCTGGCATACGCATGGCTCCCGGCCTGGTTTCAGTTCATCAGAATACGTGCGGTGAAGGATTTGAGATAATCAGTTTCCGCGATGGCCGGGTGTACGGGGTGATCCGGACCCTGGTGTCCTTGTTCGATGATTTGCGCATTGCGGTCCACATGGCGGCTGGCCTTGAGAATGGTGTCCTGCAGTTGTTCGCGTTTGAGATGGAATGAGCAGGAGGCGCTGATCAGGTAGCCGCCCTTGTTGAGCACCTGTATGGCCATCTGGTTGATGCGCCGGTAGGCGGTCTGGCCTTCCTTGAAATCCTTTTTGCGTTTGATGAAGGCGGGGGGGTCGACGATCACCACGTCGAAACGCTGGCGATCCTGACGCAGGGATTTGAGCGCCTCGAAGGCGTCGCCTTCCACGCTCACCAGTTTATCCTCCACCTTGTTGAGTGCGGCATTGTGGTGAATGGCGTCAATGGCGCGTGAGGAGGCCTCCACGCACATCACCTCGTCTGCTCCGGCACACAGCGCCTGTACGCCCCAGCCGCCGATGTAACTGAACAAATCAAGCACCCGCTTGCCCGACACATATTGTTGCATGCGGGCGCGGTTGTTGCGGTGATCGAAAAACCAGCCGGTCTTTTGTCCGCCCAGTACATCGATGTGGAAACGAGTGTTGTTTTCTTCCACTACTATCCTGTCAGGCACTACGCCGCTGACGATATCGACGTAGGAGTCCAGACCCTCGGTGTTGCGCGACGGACTGTCATTGCGCAGCACAATGGCCGTGGGCCTGAAGGCCTTTTCCAGGGCGGCCACCACGGCATCTTTCTGGCGTTCCATGCCGGCGGTGGTGATCTGCACTACCAGCACGTCATTGAAACGGTCCACCACCAACCCCGGCAGGTTGTCCCCCTCGCCATGCACCAGCCGATAAAAGGGCTTGTCAAAACATTGTTCGCGCAGGGAGAGGGCGATGTTCAGCCGATGGGTGATCAGTGACTGATCCAGCGCATATTTCACATCCCGGCTGACCAGCCGGGCGCAGATCAGAGAGTGGGGATTGACGTAACCGTTGCCCAGTACATGGCCGCGTGCATCCTCGATGGCCACGGCATCACCGGCTGCAAAGCCTGTCAGCGGGGTTTGGTGGGTATCGATTTCATTACTGTAGACCCAGAGATGGCCGGCTTTGAGGCGGCGTTCCTCGTTTTTCTTCAGACGCAGTGGTGGGAGGTGATGACTCACGGCTGGTGATTCCTGTGGGGTGAAATGGCAAGTGCGCCATTATCGCCAGCCGTGAGTGTGCTGACAATCGAATGTCGCTTATTTCGATTGATCCAGCATGTATTGAATGGCTGCCTTCACATCGGCATCGCTCAGACCGGGATTGCCGCCCTTGGGTGGCATCATGCCCTTGCTGCCTTTGAAACCCTTGATGGCATGCTGTACCAGGGTGTCAAGTCCCTGCTTGCTGCGCGCCGCCCAGTCGGCCTTGTCTCCCACCTTGGGGGCGCCGGCCATGCCGGTGGCGTGACACATCTTGCAGGTTTTCTCGTAGGTGGCCTTGCCGTCGGCCAGGGCGGAAGACAGGGGCAGAGCGAGCAGGCTACCGGTGATTAGGATCAGGGTGAATGAGTACTTCATGGCGTTTACCTCCGTGGTTGATGGTTGTTGCACTGATGATGCGCCCGAAGGGGGATGCTGGGCAATTCAACGTGTTAATGCTGTTATTGGCCAGCCCGATAACACAAGAAAATCCGCACGTTTTCCATCTGTTATTGGCGTCGGGCATTTGCTACGGTGATGAGGTTTTCTATCCAGGAATATTCTCATGCCCAATGCCCTTATCAACGAAACCAGCCCCTATCTGCAGCAGCATGCCCACAACCCGGTGGACTGGTATCCCTGGGGAGAGGAGGCACTGGGGCGGGCCCGTGCTGAAAACAAACCCATCCTGCTGTCCATTGGCTATTCCGCCTGTCACTGGTGTCACGTGATGGAACACGAATCCTTCGAGGATGAAGCTACCGCCAGGGTGATGAACGAGTTGTTTGTCAATATCAAAGTGGATCGCGAAGAGCGTCCGGATCTGGACAAGATTTACCAGTTCGCCTACCAGTTACTGAACCAGCGCGGTGGCGGCTGGCCGTTGAACATGTTTCTCACCCATGATGATCACACCCCCTTTTTCGGGGGCACCTATTTTCCGCCACAGCCACGCCACGGCATGCCGGCGTTTACCGAGATCCTGCAGCGGGTTGCGGCCTTTTATCATGAACATCCACAGGACGTTGGCAAGCAGAATGCGTCGCTGCGCGAATACCTGCAACGGGCCAGCGAGGGAGGTGCAGCGGACGATGCCGAGATCGAACCTGCGCTGCTGGATGAAGCGCGGCGTCAGTTGGAGAACAGTTATGATCAGCAGTACGCAGGATTTGGCGCCGCACCCAAGTTTCCCCATCCCACCAACATCGAGCGCCTGCTGCGGCACTGGGCTGCTACCGGCGGTACGGATCAAGGTGCCCTGGAGATGGCGGGCAATACCCTGCGGACCATGGCCAGCGGCGGCATTTATGATCAGTTGGGCGGTGGTTTTTGTCGCTACTCGGTGGATGCACAGTGGATGATCCCGCACTTCGAAAAAATGCTTTATGACAACGGCCCCTTGCTGGCCCTATACGCCGATGCCTTTGCCGCCACGGGTGATGACATGTTTCGACGGGTGGCCGATGAAACCGCGGAATGGGTGATACGCGAGATGCAGGCCCCCGAGGGAGGATACTACTCCACGTTAGACGCCGACAGTGAGGGAGAGGAAGGTAAGTTTTACGCCTGGCGGCTGGCTGAAGTGCAACAGGCGTTGACGGGTCAGGAATATGCCGTGGTGTCGCGGCATTATGGTCTTGATCGACCGGCAAATTTTGAGGGAGCCTGGCATTTGTATGTATCTCTCAGTGTGCAGGAGGTGGCCGATGAGTTGCAGCAGAATGTAAACGAGGTGCAAGCCCTGCTGGCTTCTGCCCGGCAGAAACTGTTTGCCCTGCGCGAAAAGCGCGTGCGACCCGGTCGGGACGAAAAGATTCTTACCTCCTGGAATGGTTTGATGATCAAGGGCATGGCAATGGCCGGGCGGCGTCTTGGGCGCGGGGCGTATATTCGCTCTGCGGAACAAGCCCTGGCCTTCGTGCGCGAAACCCTGTGGGTCAATGGCCGCCTGCTGGCCACCTGCAAGGAAGGGCGGGCGCATCTCATGGCCTATCTGGATGATTACGCTTTTCTCGCCGATGGCGTGCTGGCCCTGCTGGAGGCACGCTGGAGCGAGGATGACATGCAATTCCTGCAGGCGTTGCTGGATGTATTGTTGACGCACTTCTCCGCCGAGGGGGGCGGGTTTTATTTCACGGCGGACGATCACGAGAAGCTCATTCAACGTCCCCGTCCATGGATGGACGAGGCCACCCCCGCCGGAAACGGTATTGCCGCCCAAGTGCTGCTGCGGGTGGGCTATGTGCTAGGTGAACAACGTTATCTCGAGGCCGCGGAAAAGACACTGCGTGCTGCGTGGCAGGACGTGAAAGGTTTTCCCCATGCCCACAATGCCCTGCTCACGGCAGCAGAGGAATACCTGTATCCCACCGAGACCATGGTGTTGCGTGGTGAAGCAGCAGGCCTGGCGGAATGGATGACTCAGCTCAATAAGCAATATGCCCCGCGGCGCCTAGTGCTGGCGATTCCCAGTGAGACGCAGGCGTTGCCCGGTGCCCTGGCCGGTTATGCACCGCCCGAAAGCGGGGTATTGGCCTATGTGTGCCGGGAGGGTAGTTGTCTGCCGCCGGTGGCTAGTATTGAGTTGCTAGGGGCGAGTGACTAGGGGTGGTGGGCTGATTTCATTGGCCTAAAGGGCTTTTTACAGCAGAAGTAGGATGATTTGTTTTGCTAGGCCCTAGGCCCTAGGCCCTAGGCCCTAGCCCCTAAAACTATGGCACCCTGTAATGATGCTGGGTCAAATGATCGATGCCGCATTCAAGGCGCTCGAACCAGCCGAGAAACTGGCTGATCATTTCCTGGCCCTGAAAAGGTCGGCCATGCTGGGGCACAATCATTTCCACATCCATGCCGCGCACCATGTTGGCCCACAGGCGGCAGACCTTGTTGGAAACCATGTAACGTTGATGAAAACCCTCCATTTTTGAAACGTGCTTTGCAAAGTCGCTCACTGGCCGTTGTGGGTGATCATCCACCAGAGAGGCACCCACATCGCCGGAAAAGAGAATCTTGCTCACTGGATCATAGAAATGAAAGTTGCCCACCGAGTGCAGGAAATGCGCGGGGACCGCCTTGATTACCGAGTGGGCCAGGGGGATGTCCATGCCCTGATCCGGAATGGCCACCATGCGTCCTTCGGCCTTTTCCTTCATATAGCCAGGTACCAGGTGTGGTACGAAACGCTCCCAGAGTTTGGAAACCACGATCTTGGCTTCGCTATACATCAACCATTTATCCAGAGAGGAGACGATGTCAGGATCCTGATGGGTGGCAATGACGTAGTCGATATCCTTTACCTTTACGTATTTGGTGATTGCCATGCTCAGTGGCATGTAAGTGAGATCACCCCCAGGATCAAAAATGGCGGAGTGGCCTTCCTGGATGATGGCCAACTGGTTCGATTGGATACCTTCGCCTGTCACCAGGTCAGAGAAGGTAAGCACCATGTGGTCGTCGTTTTGAAACAGAATATTGGCTTGCACAGTGATGAGACTCCCGTGGTGAATGGAAATACAAAACGCATCCGTGGCCGGTGGGCAGGGCCGGAAAATGCAACCGGTTGACGAAATAATGATGAAGCCCGTTCGACAGCGCGCGCGGGGAGTATAAAACCAGATGCTGGTAAAAACCAGAATAATAGTAAGTGAAATAACCGAGGAGGTTACATGGTTAACCCACTGATTTTCCGGGATGAATCGCAGGTTTACCGCCGCCAGCGGGGATAGGTGGCACTGATCTCAGGAGAGTTCGGCGGCCAGTAAATCAAAGACCACCCTGACTCGCCTGCTGGTGGTGAGTTCCCGGTGGGTTGTGAGCCAGATCGGAAATACAATCGGTTCGTGTTCGGGTAATACCCGCTGAACCAGGGGCTCCGCATCACCGATTTCTTCGGGCATGATTCCTATGCCCAATCCCCTCTTAACCAGTTCCCAGTGGGTAATATAGTTTTCTGTCACAATCGGGAAATTGTCTTTCGTGAGGTTCAGGCCACGCTCATTCAGTGCATTCATGAGACCGCTGCCGCTGTCAAAGCTGATGAAATCGGCGGACTGGAGATCTGCTAGTGAGACTGGCCGGCCGATCCGCTCCAGATAATCAGATGTTGCATAAAACCGGGCGGCGGCATCCTTGATTTTTCTGGCGATCAGATCGGGCTGGGTGGGGCGGAAGTTGCGAATAGCGATATCCGCCTCACGCCGTCTCAAGTCACTGACCTGGTTGGTTGTAATGATCTCAACATTGATCTTGGGTTCCATCCGGCGCAGCTTGGCGATGATGGGTGGCAATAAAAAAACTGCATGGACTTCACTGGCAGAGAGACAAATCGTTCCCTCGATAGACTGTGACTGGCCGTTGGCGGTGAGCGACACGCGACTGGCGGCCTCTCCCATGGCCTGGACATGCTCCAGCAACTGCAGGCCGCCGGGCGTCAGCACAAGGCCTTGTCCGGCCCGCTCGAAAAGCACCACCCCCAATTCCTGTTCGAGGGCGCTCACCTGTCGGCTGAGTGTGGGTTGCGACAACCCCAGTGCGCGTGCTGCCGCCGACAGGGATCCCTCTTCTGCCGTCACCAGAAAAGCCCGTGCTCGATTCCAGTCAAAAGTTACCGATCGCCAGTCCATTCATATTCACATAGGGGAAATGCATTATAGGGGGATATTTATTCTATATTGCATGAGCTACGCTGGCCATCTCTTATTCATCCAGGGAAATAAAGGAGAAAATCATGAAAGCGATCGTCTGTCGCCAATATGGCTCACCGGAGGTGCTTCAACTGGTTGAGATGAAAAAGCCGGAGCCTGGTCCCAACGAGGTGTTGATAAAAATCCATGTGGCCAGTGTCACCAGGGCCGACGGCATGATGAGGATGGGTACGCCACTCTTTGGCAGAATATTTATGGGCCTGATGAGGCCAAGGTTTCCTGTTACCGGGACGGGGTTTGCCGGCAAGATCGAAGCGGTGGGTGGGGACGTGACCCTGTTTGAGAAAGGAGCAAGTGTTTTTGGGGAAAGTATCTTCGGATTTGGCACCAATGCCGAATATGTCTGTGTACCGGAAGATGGGGTGCTTGTGACCAAGCCGGACAGCATCAGTCATGAAGAAGCTGCGCCGCTGTGCGATGGCGCGCTGACCTCGTTGAGCTTCTTGAAGGACATGGGCCATATTCAACGGGGTCAGCGTGTCTTGATCAATGGCGCTTCAGGCAGTTTGGGAAGTTCAGCGGTACAGATAGCCAGACATTTCGGCGCGGAGGTAACGGGAGTTTGCAGTGGTGATAATGCAGGTATGGTTAAGTCGTTAGGTGCCAGCAAGGTGATTGATTACACAAGAGAGGATTTTACCCAATCGGGTGAATCTTACGACATTATTTTTGACACCCTGGGTAAGCGCTCATTTTCGCAATGCAAGGGTGTATTGAAGAACAACGGAATTTATCTTTGTCCGGTGCTTGGACTTTCTCTCCTGCTGCAAATGCTGTGGACGATGCGGTCTAACGGTAAAAAGGCGATATTTTCCGCTACAGGCCTGCGGCCTCGTTCAGAGCTCAGGCAGCTTCTCGATGAATTAAGGACGTTGGTTGCCGTGGGAGCATTAAGCATGGTCATCGACAGGCGATATTCCCTGCAGCAAACGGCGGAGGCTCACAGGTACGTGGAAAAGGGTCACAAAAAAGGTAATGTGATTTTGCGGATCTGAAAGGGGGTGGGATGGTGGCGCCGTGTAATGATCGTCTTTTCAACAGGCGTTGAAGTGAGTCAAAGATCAGTTTGTGGCCGCCAGGCTGGCCTCGGCGACACGGTTGCGGCCCTTGCGCTTGGCTTCATACATGGCTTCATCCACACGGCGTAGGACGTCTTCGATGCTGTTGCACTCGCTATTGATGGTGCATGAGACCAGGCCGATGCTGACGGTGGCGTGCAGTTCCTGGCCGTTGTAGTTGAAGTGGTGGGCGTCAATGGTTTCGAGCAACTGGGCGGCGCGTTGCCTGCCGGTATTCAGATCGGCGCGCAGCAATACAACGAATTCGTCACCGGCATAGCGGGCGGCGATGTCGGTGTTGCGCAGGCTTTGCTTGAGGATGTCACCGATTTGCATCAGTACGGCGTCGCCGGCGGGGTGGCCATAGCGATCATTGATGTCTTTGAAGCAGTCGATGTCCAGCAGTAGCAGGCAAACGGATTGGCTGTCGCCCTGCCGGCGGGAGGCAAGCTGGGCCATGGTGTCTTCAAAATGACGCCGGTTGGCCAGTTGGGTGAGATGGTCGAGTCGGGCCAGTTCCTCGAGTTTGCTGTTGGCCTCACGCAGCTCTGCTGTGGCTTCTTCAACGCGTTGTTGCAATGACTGATTGAGCCGGTTGAGCTCCTCGCGGGAGCGGATCAGGTTCTTGACTGCACCACCAAAGGCCTGGCCCAGTTGCTGGATCTCCCGCGGTACAAAGCTGCGTGTTTGTGGCAGTCGGTATTCGTAGTTATTTTCCTGCAGGCCACGTCCCGCTTCGGCCAGTTGATTGATGGGGCGGGTGATCCAGCCGGCCAGGGAAAATCCCACTGTCAGGGCCACGGCCAGTCCGGCCAGCGCCCAGATGAGTTCGGCGCGCAACAGGCTGTCCACTTGGGCGCTCACCTCTCTCTTGGGTTGAGGCACCATGATGCCCCAACCGTATTTGGGTACCGCGGTGAAGCCAGCCACCATGTCGGCCTTTTTGAACGGGGAGTAAAATTCCGTTACCCCGGTGGCGCCGCCCATCATGGATTGGACGATACTCAGGTTTGATAAATCCTTGATGTAGTTGTTCATCCAGTCCGGGTTGGGATGGGCGACCACGTGTCCGTATTGGTCGACGATGGCGGAGTGGCCATGTTGACCAAAGTGAATGCCTGCGCGCATTTTTTCGATGACATCGATACGCAGCTCACCCACCAGTATCTGGCTGGGTCGCCCGTTGGCGTCGGTGGTGACGGGCAGGGCGATGAAGACGGTGGTTTTGTGACTGACTGGGTTGATGACCACGGGGCTGAGACGGATCTCGTCGGCGGCAAGGGTGCGCTCCAGGAAGTCACTGTCCGGAATATCCAGGCGCGGCGTCTGTCGCGTATCGATGGGGTAATTGCCAATGGCGGCGAGGATGTTGCGTTGCCTGTCGAGGAGGAACATTGACTGAAAGCGGTTGAGATGGGTCAGTCCCTGTTCCAGTACGGCGCGGGTTTGCGGATTGTTGCCGGGCTTGTCTAGCTTTGCCAGTTGCTCGGCAATGAGAGACAGTGCGATGTGCCGGTTTTCGAGATACCTGTACAGCGGTGCGGCGAGGTTTTTCGCCAGAGACTGGTGTTTCTCGCGCACCTCGCGCCAAGCGTTTTCCCAGGCGGCATCATAGACCTTGAAACCAAGTATGCTAATCGGCACCAGAGACACGACGACGAAGCTCAAGACGAGCAGCGTGTTTATGGAAAGTCCGCGTTGGGTGTTGGCCTTGGACATAGTCATGCAGGAACGTCAGTGTTCTTCCCTGGGTCTGAGGTTCGCCGCAGATAATGCCTCAGTAAGAGGATAAGGTATAGGCCGGGAATGAATATTTTTTTCGGGATCGGACTGGCGTATTGGTCATCCTCCAGGGAAATCAAAGAGCCAGCCGAAGTAGGCAGGCGCATGACGTGAGGCAGGGTGACGGGTTGCATAAATAAATCAGTGGCTGATTCAGGGTTGTGGTGGAAGCCTGTAGCGTTGTTGACGATGTAATAGATCCGGCAGCAGCAAGTGGGCCAGGGCATCACGTGCCATTTCATTGTTGAGGGTTATCGGCGCGAGCTGACCTTTCTGTAGCCGATACTGGCTAGGCGCCCGGTTGGGGCGCAACAGCAGTACCTGGTTTTCCACCTGGTAGGCATAAGTGCCGCCGAGGTGATAAATTGCGCGTCCGGCAAGCCCGGAGGGCATGCTCAACAAGTTGCGCCCGGGCATGGGGTGGCGGGTGCTGATGCCCAGCAGGCCCAGCACCGTGGGGGGCAGGTCGATCTGGCTGGCCAGGGTGCTGATGCGTCGAGGGGAGAGGTCCGGGGCGAGGATCAGCGCCGGGATGTGATATTTTGCCGCCGGAATCAGGCCCCGGGCACGGATCTCCACACCATGGTCTGCCACCACGAGGAACACGGTGTTGTTGAAATAGTCTTCCTTGCGGGCCTGGGCGAAAAATCCGCCAAGGGCGTAGTCCGCGTATCTGGCTGCATTGTGTTGTGTGGCGCGGGGTTGTTCGTAGAGCTCGTAGTCGCCCTCTGGGAACTTGAAGGGTTCATGGTTGGAGAGGGTAAGAATGATGCTGGCGAAAGGCTGCTTGCTTGCAGCCTGGCGGCGGAAAAAGGCATTGGCCGTGGCAAACAGATCCTGATCGGAGACCCCCCAGTGATTACGGTAGCGGGCCTCCTGGATGTCGCGGCCTTCGATGAACTTGTTCACCCCGTTGTATCTGAGAAAGCGCTGCATATTGTCGAAGTTGGCGTCGCCGCCGTAAATAAAACTGGTTTGATACTGGTGGGCCTTGAGCAAGGCAGGCAGGGTGAAAAAGTCGGATTGCGCCAGGCGTAGTTTGATGGCGGGGATAAATGGAAGAGGCAGGGCGCCCGTGAGTACCGATTCCACTCCCCGATTGGTGCGATTACCGGTGGCGTAAAGATTGTCGAACAAGACTCCTTGCTTGGCCAAGGCGTCGAAGTGTGGTGACAAGGGCAGGCCGCCCAGACTGCCAACGAATTCCGCACTGAAGCTTTCGGCAAGAATGATGACCAGGTTGCGGCGTTTTTCCAGGGCGGTATCGGCTGCTTGCTTGTGGCTCAGGGGGATTTCGGGGTCATCAAAGGCGTCCTCAGGCAGACCTGTCTGTTGTTGTACACGGCGGATGATTTCGGCCTCCTCCATGTGTCCGTATTGTTTGGCGAAGTTGTGATCCTGATTGAAGAAGCGATAGGTGGCGTAGGCTACGGCATAACTGGAATTAAGGGCCAGCTCGTTGACCAGGTGATCATCGGAAAAGGCGGCGGAGCCGAGGTTGGCCGGGCTGTCGCTGAGCGATGAACGTACACCCAGGGCCAGCACCAGAATTAGCAATGGGGTTGCCAGCAGGCGTTGCCAATACGGCCAGGGTTTGGCTTGGCGCATTAGGTGGTAGGTGAGCCGTGCCATGCCGGCGCCGCCCGCGGCCATCAACAGGAGGCCAAAGAAGAATTGCCATGGGTAGTTGGTCAGTACAATGTCCAGTACCGTTTTTGGATCCGACATGTAGTCAACGAACAAATGATTGGGTCGGGCGTTATATACCGAGAGGAAGGTGTAGGTGGTGGCCTCGAGATAAATGATTAACGCCGTCAGCAGGCCAAACAGACCCGCCACCAGCCAGTGTGTGAGGCGATGGTAGGGGAGCAGCAAGAGCAACAGGCCAGGGACGATCAACAGGGCAGAGAGGATAATGCTGTCCATACGCAGCCCTACCGGGAACAGCCACAGAGCCCCTTTTACGCTGGATACATCATCGAGGTGAATGAGTGTGAGCATCAGCCGGTCGAGACTGAACAACAGCAGACTGGGGATGGCGAAGGCGAGCAGCGGGGCAAGGGGGCCGAGGCGGGTGAGTCTTTGCAGTAAGGGGTGCTGGTTCACGGGCAGGTGGGGCGGTTTCCGGGGGCATGGGGGAGTGCTCCCCTGGCTGTGTGCTTCTCCGATAGTATGCGTTTAGATTGAGCGCCCAAAGGCGGCTTGAAAACGGCTATTGAACCCGTGACGGGTAAACGCGTGATTCTGGGTGCCATGGTGTTCGATCTTGATGGCGCCCATCAGGGAGGCAATGCGGCCTGTGGTTTCCCAATCCATGTCGTGCATCAGGCCGTATAACAGGCCGGCCCGGTAGGCGTCGCCGCAACCAGTGGGATCTTGCAGGGCTTCAGGAGTGGCTGGAGGGATATCGATGCGGTGTTCTCTGGTGTAAATATAGGAACCTTCGCCACCCCGGGTGATGATCAGGGCGTCCACCATTTCGGCGATTTCGTGGGGGGATTTGCCGGTACGCTCCTCGAACAGCTGTGCCTCGTAATCGTTGAGGGTGATCCAGGTGGCCTGTTCGGCGAAGCGCAGCAGATCCTCGCCATCAAACATGGGCATGCCCTGGCCGGGATCAAAGATGAAGGGAATGTTGGCTTCGGCAAATTGTTCTGCGTGCAGGATCATGCCATCGCGCCCGTCGGGAGAAACAATGCCAATGCTTACACCCTCGGCGTCAGCCACATTGTTTTCGTGGGAGAGGCTCATGGCGCCGGGGTGGAAGGCGGTGATCTGGTTGTCGTCCTGGTCGGTGGTGATGAAGGCCTGACCGGTGAAGGTGTTGTCGTAGGTTTTGATATGGGTGCGTGGGATGCTGCAGCTGTCCATCCAGTTGGCGTAGAGATCGAAGTCGCGGCCCACGGTGGCCATGGGCAGGGGATCGCCGCCCAGCAGTTTGAGGTTATAGGCAATATTCCCGGCGCAGCCACCGTATTCACGGCGCATGTCGGGCACCAGAAAAGAGACATTCAGCATGTGTACCTTGTCCGGCAGGATGTGATGTTTGAATTTGTCCGGGAACACCATGATGGTGTCGTAGGCATAGGAACCACAAATGAGTGCTGACATGATTTTTCCTTTGCTTCTTTTGTTTGCTAAGTAAAACGGCGCGCCTAGCCGTTTGGCCAGAGTACCAGTCCCCAGGTCACGATGACATTCAGCAGTGCAATAAACACGGCGGCGGAGCCGATGTCTTTGGCGCGGCCCGACAGTTCGTGTTGCTCGCCGCCGAAGCGATCCACTACGGCCTCTACCGCCGAGTTTAACAGTTCGACGATCAACACTAGGAACAGACTACCGATGAGCAGGGCACGTTCCACTGCGTTGCTTCCCAGCCATAATGCCACGGGAGCCAGGATTACGCACAGGGCCAGTTCCTGGCGAAAGGCGGCCTCGTGGCGGAAGGCGGCACGCAGTCCGGCCCAGGAATAACCAGTGGCCTTGATGATGCGGATGATGCCCGTGTTGCCGGGTTTGCCCATGGTCCTTATCCGTTGATGTCTGAAACCGGTTTCGTTTTATAGCGTAAATCCAATTCTCGCGCTGCCTTGACGTCATCCAGGCGGCGCAAAGGCATGGTGTAGGGCGCGCCCTTGAGGGTGGCGGCATCGCCCTCGGCCTCTTGTTGTATGGCGGCCATGGCCTCAACAAAGGCGTCCAGGGTTTCCTTGGATTCACTTTCCGTGGGTTCGATGAGCAGACACTCCGGCACGATCAATGGGAAATAGGTGGTGGGCGCATGAAAACCATAATCCAGCAGGCGCTTGGCAAAGTCCATGGCTGTGACGCCCTGCTCCCTGGCCTGACGCTTGAGGGTGAGGATGAATTCGTGGGTGGCACGGCGTTGAGGCAGAGCCATGTCGAAACCTGCCTGGCTGAGTCGGGCCATGAGGTAATTGGCGTTAAGGGTGGCGTAGTCGGCTACCCGGGTCATACCTTCGCGGCCCAGCAGCAGGGCGTAGACATAGGCGCGTAACAACACCCCGGCGTTGCCCATGAAGGCGGAGAGACGGCCGATGCTTTGCGGCAGATCCTTTTCCGTGAGCCAGTAATAGACCTCTTTGTCAGCAGCATTTTTCTTGCCCACCACGGGGATGGGCATGAAGGGTTGCAGGCGTTTACTCACACCGATGGGGCCGGCACCAGGACCGCCACCGCCATGGGGTGTGGAAAAGGTCTTGTGCAGGTTCATGTGAATGACATCGAAACCCATATCACCGGGTTTCACTTTGCCGAGGATGGCGTTGAGATTGGCGCCATCGTAATACAGCAGGCCGCCGGCATCATGGACGATCTCGGCGATGTCCTTGATGCGCCGGTCGAACACGCCCAGGGTAGAGGGGTTGGTGAGCATGATGCCCGCGGTTTGCGGTCCCACTACCGCGCGTAGCGCTTCCACATCCACGTCGCCATTTCCATCCGTGGGAATTTCCCGGGTGGTATAACCGCACATAGTGGCCGTGGCGGGGTTGGTGCCATGAGCTGCGTCGGGTACCAGTATTTCGGTGCGCTCACTATTCTGGTTGGCGTCGTGATAGGCGCGGATCATGGCCACGCCGGCAAACTCACCCTGGGCGCCGGCCATGGGGGTGAGGGACACAGCGCTCATGCCAGTGACGTCCTTGAGAATCTCCTGCAGATCCCACAGACAACTCAGGTAGCCCTGGCCGTGTTGTTCGCTGGACAGGGGATGCCGGCGCAAAAAGCCCGGTAACATGGCCAGGCTGTTACAGGCCCGCGGATTGTGTTTCATGGTGCAGGAACCCAGCGGATAAAAGTGCGTGTCGATGGAAAAGTTTTTTTGTGACAGACGGGTGTAGTGGCGCACCGCATCCATTTCGGAAACTTCGGGCAGACACGGTGGTGTCTTGCGCAGCAGAGAGCCCGGGATGCTGTGCGCCGTTGCCGTGCTTCGTTGGGTATGGGTGGTGTTCACCCGGCCCGGGCGGGAATGCTCGAAGATCAGTGGCGTGTGTGTGTTGTTCATGGGTGGTGCCTTCTTACGTATTCTGAAAAAAGTATCCTGAGGAAATCCGCTGCTCCTGCCAATCTGCGCGGCAGTTCGTTCCTGGTGCCTGGTTTGTCATAAGTAGTGAGTGTGATTTGATTCGTGGGGCGACATAGGCAAACAGCAGGCCGGCGGAATGGTTATGCCAATACCTTTTGCAGGGCGGCGGCGTAGTGTTCCAGGTCTGCCTCGGTCTTGGTCTCGGTAGCGCAGACCAACATGGCATTGCCCAGTTGAGGATAATCTGTGGAAAGATCATAGCCGCCGAGTATGCCTTCCGCATCCAGTGCGGAAAGCACTTCATCCACAGGCTTTGCCAAGCGTAAAGCGGCTTCGTGAAAGCTGGGACGGTCGAAGCATTTTTCCACGCCGTCGATAGCGCAGAGTTTTTCCATCAGTTGTTGGGTGTTGCTGTGGCTGTGGGCCGCGGTCTGGCGCAGGCCTTCCGGGCCCACTAACGATAAATAGATGGTAGCGGCGGTGGTCAGCAGACCTTGATTGGTGCAGATGTTGGAAGTGGCCTTAGAGCGGCGGATGTGCTGTTCGCGGGCCTGCAGAGTGAGCACGTATCCGGTCTTGCCTTCCAGGTCGGTGGTGCGGCCGATGATCCGTCCCGGCATCTGGCGTACGTGTTTTTTCGCACAACACATGAAGCCGAAATAGGGGCCGCCGGAAGACAAAGGCACGCCCAGCGGCTGGCCCTCACCGCAGACGATGTCTGCACCATTGCCGTTGCCCCATTCGCCGGGTGGAGTGATCAGTGCCATGGCGGTGGGGTTAACCACGCCGATCACCAGCGCGCTATTACTCTGCGCCCAATCGGTGAGGGCATGTACGTCTTCCAGGGCGCCGAAGAAATTGGGCTGGGGGATGATCATGGCGGTAATATCACCGGGCTCGGCCGGCAGGTTGTCTGGGTCGACATGCCCGCCATGCATGTCAAAGTCCACTATTTCCAGTTGGATGCCCTGGTGGCGTACAATGGTATCCACTACCTTGCGATAAGTGGGGTGCACGGTGGCAGGCATGAGGATGCGCCTGCTCTTGGATTTACGGTTGGCACGCACTGCCATGAGTACCGCTTCGGCCAGTGCCGATGCGCCGTCGTACAACGAGGCATTGGAGATATCCATGGCGGTGAGTTCCGCCATCATGGTCTGAAATTCATAGAGCAGTTGCAGGGTGCCCTGGCTGGCTTCGGCCTGGTAGGGAGTGTAGGCGGTGTAGAATTCGCCACGGGTGGTGAGTTCCCACACCGCGGCGGGGATATGGTGTTCATAGGCGCCAGCGCCGAGAAAGGACAGCGGTTGGCTATCATCTGCGGCACGTTCGTGTAACAGACGGCTGACGGCCATTTCATTGCGTCCCATAGGAATCCGGTCGAGGGATTGGGCGCGGAGTTTGGCCGGGATCTCGTCAAACAGGTCATCAATAGATTCGGCGCCAATGGCGTCGAGCATGGCGCGGGTGTCTTCTTCGGTGTGAGGGATGAAAGGCATTGCAGTGTCTACTTGATGTTATTCAAAAAGGCGCGAGGTTTAGTGTCCTTCCTCGGCGATTAGTTCGTTGTAGGCTTCGGCGTCCATCAGTTCATCCACTTCACCGGCGTCTTCGGGTTGCATCTTGAACATCCAGCCGGTGTCGTAGGGGTCCTGGTTGACGGTCTCCGGGGCGTCGGCCAGTTCTTCATTGACGGCGATGACTTCGCCGGTGATGGGGCTGTACACGTCGGAGGCGGCCTTTACGGATTCCACCACGGCGCATTCCTCGCCGGCGGTGTAATTGGCTTCGGTCTCCGGCAGTTCGATGAAGACCATGTCGCCCAGTAATTCCTGCGCGTGATCAGTGATGCCCACGGTAACGCTGCCGTCGGCCTCGGTGCGCACCCACTCGTGGCTTTTGGTGTATCGCAGTTCGTTTGGTACGTTGCTCATGGGGGTCTCCTTTGATCGGTTCTTTGTAAAATTGGTAGGCTTAATCAAACAGGCTTTTGCCATTACGGGCAAAGGGGTATTTTACGATGCGTGCGGCCAGTTGTTTACCGCGGATTTCCACCGTGCAGTTGTCAGTGGCGGCGGCGGGCACCCGGGCCAGGGCGATGGCCTTGCCCAGAGTGGGTGAGAAGCTGCCACTGGTGGTTTCACCTGCACCGAGCTCGGTGAGCACCTTTTGATGGGCGCGTAATACACCCCGGTCCTCGAGAATCAGGCCCACCAGTTTGTTGGCCGGGCCGGCGGTTTTTTGCGCTTCCAGTGCCGTACGGCCGATGAAGTCGCGATCCAGCGGTTCGAAGGCCACGGTCCAGGCCAGGCCGGCCTCCAGGGGAGAGGTGTCCTCGTCCATGTCCTGGCCGTAGAGATTCATGCCCGCCTCCAGGCGCAGGGTGTCGCGGGCGCCGAGACCGATGGGCCTGACCCCGGCGGCCAGCAGGGCCTCCCAGGTGTCGCCGGCCTGGGCGGCGGGGAGCATGATTTCATAGCCGTCCTCGCCGGTGTAACCGGTGCGAGCCACAAACCATTCACCTTTTGTGTCTCGGCAGTCGATGGCAAAAAAGGGCTTGAGATCGTGGGCTGGGTCTATGCGTGCGCCCAGGGCGGCGTGGGTCTTGTCTCGGGCATTGGGGCCTTGCACGGCGATCATTGCCAGGTCGTCGCGTTCACGAATCTGCACCTCACGATCCTCGGCCTGTTGACGAATCCACGCCAGATCCTTGTCACGGGTGGCGGCGTTGACCACCATGCGGTACCAATTGTCGTCCATGAAATAGACAATGAGATCATCGATCACCCCGCCACGTTCATTGAGCATGCAGGAATACAAGGCTTTTCCGGGTGTCTGGATGCGGGCAACGTCGTTGGCCAGCAGTCTGCGCAGGAAATCCGTGACCTCGTTGCCGGTGAGATCCAGCACTACCATGTGGGAGACGTCGAACATGCCGGCGTCGTTGCGCACCTGATGGTGTTCTTCCAGTTGCGAGCCGTAGTGAATGGGCATTTCCCAGCCGGCGAAATCGACGAGCTTGGCGCCTGAGGCGAGGTGCTGGGGATGAAGCGGGGTGCGCTGGGGTGTGGGCATGGTTTGGGCCTCTGGCGGTGTGGACTCGGGTTTGACATGCAGGGCAGTGGTGCTGCTGTGCAGTGCCGCCCCTCTGTCCATGGTGCCTGAGAGCTTGAGCCCCTTCGGCGGACGTGAAGCCGCTGGCTTCAGTCTCTCTCCAGAGTCAACGATCGTCTGCCTGCGGTCCGGTTGCCTGAGCGATTCCGGGCGGTTGCGCCTTCGGCGGTGGTCCGTGTCTGGCACATGCCAGTCTGCCACACTCTCCCGCAGCGATTTTCCGTTGAACGGCGAAGTATACGCGCTGTCGGCCATGAAAACCAAGGCGGATTTGCGCAGGGTGTGGTGCGCCGGGGCATTCCGGGGTTGAAGACGGGTGGAACAAATGTCGGTTTCGGTGCGTTTATGACTTTACACAGGCGAAAACCCATGAATCAGGAACCAGCGTGGTTTCAAGTTTTCATGGGCCCGGCCCGATGCAGGCTTTGTGACAAGCCGCACAGCAAATGACGCTAGGCTGTAGTATTCCTATTCCTAGGGTAGTGCGCATGGGCGCGGCGGGATTTTATCAGGAGCAGGGTGTTGGTATGCGTTTTGGCGGTAATTCATTGAAATTCAAGAAATCGTGTTTACAGCGAGGGTTGGGTGCCGCCCTCCTGCTGGGGGTGTTGGCCGGTTGCACTCAGGGGCAGGATCAGACCATCCCCGATTTCGCCATTGCCTACGTCAAGCGCCCGGTTCAGCTTGAGACCCAAACGGTCACGGTGACGGTCAATGGCACCGATATGGACGTGGACATCCTGGCGCCGGTGGATCCGGATGTGCGCGAGGCCACGGAATTCAATGAGGGCGGTGATGTGTACCTGCGTGAGCGGGCCTCTACCATTGCCGAGGAACGCAACATCACCCTGTGTATCACGGATCTCGATGGTGACGGTATCGGCACCGGTGATGTGCGGGATCTTGAGACCAATTATGACGGCACCAAACTGATCTTCTCCCTGCGCCTGGAGGATCTCACCAATGGCAACAATCCGCCCAAGTGGGATATCTACGAATACGATACCACAGTGGGCGGTTGTCCCCGGCGGGTGATCAGTGATGATCTGGCCGCTGCCAAGGGCGATGATGTGGCCCCCCATTACCTGCCTGACGGACGCATCGTCTTCAGTTCCAATGCGGCGGTGACCACGCGCCAGGTGGAACTGGATGCCGGCAAGAGCCAATTCTCTCCCTTTGACGAAGACTTGCGCGAGGCCGCGGTGACCCTGCATGTGATGGACGCCGATGGCACCAATATCAAGCAGATCTCCTTCAATCAGAGTCACGACCTGGACCCCTCGGTGCTGAGCAGTGGTGAGATCGTGTTCTCCCGCTGGGACGGCGCTGGCAACCGTAGCGCGATTCGGCTTTACACCATCCACCCGGATGGCACCGAACTCAAGGCGCTGTATGGCATCCATGAGGCCAATGTGGGTACCGGTGGCAGTACCGTGCAGTTCCTTGATCCTCGCGAATTGAGTAACGGAAAATTGCTAGCCATGTTGAAGCCCTTCAACGGCTCCGCTGGCGGCGGTGCGCCGGTGGAGATCGACATCAGCAATTACGCGGACAACAGCCAGCCCACGGTCCCCAATCTCGGTATGCTCACTGGACCGGGACAGAGTCAGGCTATCAATCTGGATGTGCGCACCGACGGTAGCATTTCTCCCGCCGGTCGCTATCGTTCGGTGTATCCCCTGGCGGACGGCAGCAATCGCGCCCTGGTGAGCTGGTCGCAGTGCCGCCTGCAGCCCACGGATTCACTGGGTTTGCCCGATACCACGCAGCTTCCGGTGCCTTGCCCGGACACCATCAATCCGGGCGACTGGGAAGCCTATCCCCTGTATGGCATTTATGTGTTCGATTTTACCGAGGATACCCAGCTGCCTGTAGTGATCCCCGAGGAAGGCATTCTCGTGGACGAACCCGTGGTGCTCGCGCCCCGTCCCCGTCCCACGGTATTGCTGGACAAGGTGGTGGGTCTGGAGCTGGATCAGGCCCTGGCGGAAGAGGAATTTGTGGGTATTTTGCATATCCGCAGCGTGTATGACTTCGACGGCACTTTCAACGCACTGGGAGGCTCCGCAGCGAGCTTGGATGACATGGCCAATCCCACCCTCACCGATGCCGATCAGCGTCCGGCCCGTTACCTGCGGATCCTCAAGGCGGCAGCGATTCCCGACCCGCGGGACAATACTACCGAGTTTGATACCGGCGTGGCCTTCGGTGCCGGTGGTCGTCGCGGCGGCATGCGTGAGATCATCGGCTATGCGCCCATTGAACCTGATGGCTCGGTGATGACCAAGGTGCCCGCCAACGTACCCCTGGCCATCGAGGTGGTGGACAAGAACGGCCGCCGCATTGGTGCGCGCCATCTGAACTGGATACAGGTGCGAGATGGCGAAACCCTGGAATGTAACGGCTGCCACACACACACTACCACGGCGCCGGCACTGCCCGTGCCCCATGGTTATAGAGATGCCCCCACGCCACTCAACAGCGGGGCACCTACGTCCCCATACACCTTTCCCGGTACCAATGGCACCTTCGTGGCCGAGATGAACGAAACCATGGCCGAGGCGCGCATCCGTGTGAGCTGCACCAATGCCAGCTTTGTCTACGACAAACGCGATACCGGTTGCCCGGAATTGAGTCCCAATCCCAACCCGGTGTTCTTTGACCTGTGGGCGCCCACGGCTAATGCCATCGCTGACGACCTGAGTCTGCGTTACAGCAACCTAGACGTGTCTATGGCCAACGGCGTACCCATCGACAACCAGTGCATCCCCGGCGCCATCCCGGGGGCCAAGTGGGATTTCACCTGCCGCACCATTATCAATTACGAGAAGAGCATCCACCCCCTGTGGAGTCTGCCGCGGACAGACACCGCCACGGGCATGATGGATTACACCTGTACGGTGTGCCACAACAATGTGGATACCGGCGGCGCGCCCATGGTGCCCGCGGCCCAACTGGATCTTAGCGATGGTCTGCGCCAGGACAACCCCGATCATTTCAAGGCCTATCGGGAGCTGCTGATCCAGGATGACGTCCAGTGGCAGCTGGATGGCACCGGCGCCCTGGTGCCGGTAACACAGCAGGTGCAGTTGGTGATTGATGGTGTGCCGCAATTTCAAACCATGGATGACGGCATGGGCAACCAGGTGCCGGTATTGGATGCCAATGGCGATCCGATACCCATTCTGGTGACAGAAAATGTACCGCCCACCCAGGGGCCCACCATGTCGGTCAATGGGGCCCTGGCCAGCGCCGCCTTCTTTGATCGCTTTGTGAATACCGGGCAGGGCGATTTGCACGAGGGGCTGTTGACCCCTGCGGAGTTGCGATTGCTGTATGAATGGCTGGATATGGGCGCGCAATATTTCAACAACAGCTTTGACGCACCACCGCCATAACTTTTTGCCGGTTTGGTGGTCACATAGGCTGGCGGCTGGTTGTGATGTTTGACAGCCAGTAAGATAATCCCGCGAAACCAGGAACTACAGGGGGTTCCTGGTTTCGCGTTTTTGCTTGTCCGGTTGAGATGCAGTCTGCCGGTTTCGAATCCCCTTCAATTTTCAACCGATGATTTCGTTGGCGCGTGATCCCCATCACAGGCCGTGACATCAACGTGGCGTAAAAACTAAATAACAATAAAGAAACTGGGCGCTTAGCCGTTGATTTAATAGTGAAAATCCAAGCCACAACAAACCATCCGGAAAACCACCCAAGGGTCGGCGCATGAAAGCTGATTGGATGCGTGCAGGCCTGTGTGCTTTGTTGTTGCTGGCCACAAGCTGGGCCTGGGCCGAGGAGGAGGCCTATCCGGAGGTGAAGGTCGCCGAGCCTTACATTGAGATGCACACGGGCCCCGGTGCCGGCTATCCGATTTTTAACGTAGTGGATCGCGGCGATTATGTGGAGGTGATCAAACGCAAGACGGATTGGTTCAAGGTGCGCACCAGCGATCACAAGATTGGCTGGGTGAATCGCGCCCAAATGGAAATGACCCTAACGCCAAGTGGTGAGCCAACAGCGTTCGCCGATGCAGGCCTGGGTGATTTCAGCAAGCGTCGTTGGGAAATGGGCCTGGTGGGTGGCACATTCAACGGGGCGCCGGTGATGACCTTGTATGGCGCCTATGCTTTGTCGGCCAACCTGTCGGCGGAGTTGTCCGCCTCGCAAGTGACCGGTGATTTTTTCAGCAGTGATCTGATAAACATCAACCTGCTGACGCAGCCATTCTCGAAGTGGCGTTATTCACCATTTTTCACCCTGGGGGTAGGGCAGATCACCACCAGCCCCAGTGTGACCCTGATCCAGACGGCAGACAGCCAGGATCTGATTGCCCACATGGGGCTAGGCTTCAAGATGTATCTGACCCGGCGCTTTATTTTACGCGCGGAATATAAAACCTACGTCGAGTTTTCCAGCGACGACGACAACGAGGAATTTGAAGAATGGAAGGCAGGCTTCGCATTCTTTTTCTAAGCCGCCCCGTATTGGGTGTGGTGCTGCTTTTTCTAAGCACAGCGGCATGGTCAGCGGACAAGGTAGCGTCCCAGGCACAGGTGATCCAGCCGCAGATTGAGCGGCGAGTTATCGATGTGGACAAGATCGATACGGAAGACTTCGAGATCGGGGTCTTTTCCGGCTTACTCAGCACCGAAGATTTTGGTACCAACCTGGTGATTGGCGCACGTGCCGCCTATCACGTCACCGAAGGTATCTTTTTTGAAGCCGCCTATGCCAAGTCGAATACCACTGAAACCAGCTATGAGCGCCTCAGTGGTGGCGCACCATTGTTAACAGATGCGCAGCGTGAACTGACCTACTACAACGTTTCCATTGGATACAACCTGCTGCCGGGAGAAGCATTCCTGGGTGAAGGCTGGGCCTTCAATACGGCGTTGTATGTGATCGGTGGTGTGGGGATTACCAGTTTTGCCGACGACGACCGGTTCACCGTCAACTTCGGGGCCGGATACCGTTTTTTGGCCACAGACTGGCTGGCGGTGCATCTGGATGTGCGCGATCACATTTTTGATATTGACTTATTGGGCAAGGCCAAGACTGCCCACAATCTGGAGCTTACCGGTGGGCTCACCGTGTTTTTTTAACGGCATAACGACGTGTTGTGTATTGGCGTAACAGCGAGGTAGTGTGATGAAAAGTGTTATGAAATGTGTATTGAGTAATTTGCAAGGCAAGGTGATGAAATCCATCGTATTGCTGGTCATAGGTATGTTGTTCTCGGCAAGCATACAGGCAGAGGAAATTCAGGGTCCAGCACCGGATTTCACCCTGAAATCCCGCAGTGGTGAGAATATCAAACTCAGTGAGCTGCGTGGTGATGTGGTGATGATCAACTTCTGGGCTTCCTGGTGTGCACCTTGCCGCCAGGAGATGCCGCTACTGGAAGATATGTATAAAAAATACAACGATCTCGGTTTTACACTGCTGGGGATCAATGTTGAGGAGGACTCCAGTAAGGCAGGTGAATTGTTACGTGAAATACCGGTGACCTTCCCGGTTCTTTACGACACCACCAACAAGGTGACAAAACTCTATAACGTGGTAGCCATGCCCAGCACGGTGATAGTGGATCGTGATGGCAATATGCGTTATCTGCATCGTGGCTATCTTCCGGGCTACGAGGAAGAGTATGTCAAACAAATAAAGACATTGATTCGGGAGTGAATGGAGCGATGAGAAGGCTGTTTGCAGTGATAGTCTTGATGCTGCTGCTTTCGGGCTGTGGAATTCAGCCCTGGGTGAAACCTTATGAGCGCGCTAATCTGGCAGACCCGATCATGAGTTTCAGCCGTGATCCGGTAGCCAGCGCCTATATCAATCACGTCTTCGAAGCCCGTGAAGGTGCGCGTGGTGCCGAGGGTGGTGCAGGTGGTGGCTGTGGTTGCAACTAGACTCACGCGATTCGTAGAGAAATTACCGGCGGTAAATTTTCGTTGGGGATTGGTGATGGCTGGTGCACTTGGCATGTGTGTGCCACTGATGGCCGCCGTATTGCCGGAGGATCGGGCTGATGCCATGTATCATTCCTATTCCGGTGGCGGGCTGGAAGTGAACGGGCCTTCGATCCTGGCACGTAAATCCATTGGTAAGCATGTCTCGGTATGGGGGAATTATTATGTGGACAGCATTACCTCGGCTACCATCGATGTCGTGACCAGCGCCAGCCAGTACACGGAAGAGCGTACCGAACAAACCCTGGGTGCTGACTATCTCCACGACAATACCACCATGAGCCTTTCCTATACCAGTAGTATCGAAAATGACTTCGATGCCAAGGCCATGAACTTCAGCATCAGCCAGTTGATGTTTGGTGATCTCACCACGGTTACCCTGGGCTATGCCCGTGGCTGGGACATCATAACCGCCACCGGATCGCCGAATTTTGAAGAAGAGGCAAATCGCCAGAAATACAAACTGGGACTGTCGCAGGTGTTTAGCAAAAACCTGCTCATGGATTTGAGCTTCGAGACTATTACCGATGAGGGTTATCTCAACAATCCTTATCGCTCCGTGCGCTATCTGGTGGACCCCACCAGTTACGCTACCGAAGGTGAAGTGTACCCCAACACCCGCACCAGTCATGCTGCTGCGGTGCGTGCCTTGTATTACCTGCCATACCGGGCGGCGATACGAACTGAGGTACGCGGCTACACAGACACCTGGGGTATCAATGGCGTGATGGCAGAACTGGGTTATATTCATCCAACGAAAAATGGCTGGACATTTGAAGGAAGCTATCGTGTTTACTCACAGGACAGCGCCAGTTTTTACAGTGATTTGTTCAATGCCCCCAATGAATTCATATATCGCGCGCGGGACAAGGAGTTAAGTGCGTACTCGACCCAGACCATTGGCTTTGGCGCCAGTTATGAATTTAAAAAACATGGCTGGGGTTTTATCGACAAGGGTAGTGCCAATATTTTTTATAACCATATTCAGATTGATTACGAAAACTTTCGTGACCTGCGGGTCACCGGCGTCACGCCCGGCACCGAACCCCTGTACAGCCTGCAGGCCAATGTGCTGAGGCTGTTTATTTCGGTGTGGTATTGACGATTATTTTATTGAACATAAAAACAAGGCCCTGATGCGAGTGCAATGATGAAAAAATTCCAATTGAAATTATGGCTGTGTCTGCTGCTGTTCCTTGTGCCGGTGATCGGCCAAGCGGAAGATGCGGAGCCCACGGCGATCAATCCCTATGTGCGAACTCCGGCGCCTGCGGCACAGACCAGCCCGCCTGCCCCGGATAACCGCACCCTCGATCAACGGGTACAGGATTTGAAGAAAGAAGTGAAGGCCTTGAATCGTGACCTGTTCATTCTTGAAGAGGAACTATTGTTTCCGTCCAGCACCCAACTGGCAGTGTTTTTGTCCGTTGATGTGGGCGAATTTTTCCGCCTGGATTCCGTGCAGCTGAAAATAGACGACAAGGTGGTGGCCAATCATCTTTACACCAAACGTGAATTGGGTGCCTTGAAACGCGGCGGTGTGCAGCGACTATACATCGGTAACGTCAAAGCCGGTGAGCATGAGTTGATTGCCACCTTTCGTGGCCCGGGGCCCAACAACCGGGAATACCGTCGCGGCACGACGGTGAAGTTCAAGAAGGGTTCGGCGGCAAAATTCATGGAGCTGCGTATCGTGGATGCCACACGAAAACTTCAGCCCGAGTTCGTGGTCAAAGAATGGGAATGACTGTACGGGGATAATGGTGTTTTCATTCAGGTCGTTTCGTTGTTTGCTGCTTTTGCCCGGTGCGTTATTGGCGCTGCCAGTGATGGCCAGCGCACCACTGCCACAGGCTGTGGAAGATCCCCACTATGGGGTAGTGCTGTATGAATTTTATCAGCAGAATTATTTTTCCGCCGCGGTAAATCTGCTGACCGCTCAGCAACTCAAACGCCTCAAGCATCACGAGGACGATGCGGAGATCCTACTGGGCGGCCTGTATCTCTCCTATGGCTTGCACAGCGAAGCCGAAGAAATCTTCAAGCGTCTGCTGGACAAGCGGGCGTCACCTTCCGTACGCGACCGAGCCTGGTTTTACCTGGGCAAGATCCGTTATCAGAAACAATTGTTCCCTGAAGCCGAGGCGGCTCTGGCCCAGGTAGGCGAAGCACTTGACCCTTCCTTGCAGGAAGAATTTCGCACCCTCAAGGCCAATCTGTTGATGGCGCAGAAGAAATACACCGAAGCAGCAGAGGCCCTGCAGGGACTGGTGGAAGATGACGACGAGGAGGAAGCCAATTATGCGCGCTTCAACCTTGGTGTGGCGCTGATACGTGCCGGCCGGGAAAAGGAGGGTGCCGATCTGCTGCGCCAGGTAGCCGAACTGAAGTCCAGCGCCAGCGATCAAAAGGCCCTGCGTGACAAGGCCAACCTGGTACTGGGATTTTCCCTGTTGAAGTCCGCGCCGGTACTGGCCAAGGATTTCTTTCGCCGGGTACGTTTGAACGGGCCTTATTCCAACAAGGCGTTGTTGGGTCTGGGCTGGGCCGAAGTGGAGTTGCAACGTTACGAACAGGCACTGGTGCCCTGGGATGAACTGGCGACCCGGGAAAAAACCGATCCCGCGGTGTTCGAGGCCATGCTGGCGCGTGGTAATGCACTTGAGCGGTTGCGCGCCTTTCCACAGGCCATGCGAGCCTACAGTAATGCCATTGTTGTCTTTGAACAGGAACTGGCCGCATTGAACAGTACTGTGGCGGCAGTTAAGGCAGGACGTCTTTGGGCGGACCTGTTGTCGCAGGTTTCACGGGATGAGATGGGCTGGTTCTGGGAAGCCGAGTTATTGCCCGACACACCCGAGGCAAAATATTTGCCCACGGTAATGGCAGGGCATGGTTTTCACGAGGCCATCAAGAATCTGCGTGACCTGTGGTTCCTGGACAGAAACCTGGCGCGCTGGTCCACGGAGGTGCCGGCATTACAAGACATGCTAGCCTTGCGCCGTACAACCTACGAAGACCAACTTGACAAGCTCACCCCGGAGCAGACTCTGAGCCATGTGCTGGATGTGCGCACCAGCCGGGACATCTACGCCGATGAATTGAAACGCATCGGAGAATCCGGGGATGCCTTTGCCCTGTTGAGTGGTGAAGAACAAAAACGCATGCAGCGGTTGGCCCGTGTGGAAGAACGCATCTGGCGTCTGTCCAGTCAGCCAGGGCGTCACAGCCGGCGATTGGCATCCTGGCGGGAGAAATATCGCCTGTATAAGGGGCTGCTGGATTACGATGTTGAAACCACCTTTGCGATTCGTTATCGCAAGGTTCAGAAGAGTCTCAATTCCCTGGATGCAGAACTGGAAGAAACGCTGCGCCGGCAGAATTCCCTGCAACGTGTGAGAGCCACCGCACCGGCGAACTTTGCTGGTTATGCCCAAGATATTGAAAACAAGCGTCAGCGCATTGTCGGCCTGCGCAAAGATATCAAGGCAGCCTTTGATGAACAGCAGCGCCAATTGCAGTCCATGGCGGATGTGGAGCTGGATCGGCTGCGCCTGCGCCTGGTGGACTATCTGGATCAGGCACGCTTTTCCTTGGCACATTTGCAGGACCTGGCCACCGATGCGGCTGAATCGGGCAAGGAGCTGAAATGAGCATGCGCCGTTTCCAAGAATATTGTTACGTAGCGCTACTTATTGTTATGCTGCTGTTGGCTGGTTGTGCCGGAAAGCAGACTATTGCAGACGATCCCACCATTCAGCAGTTGGCCAAGCGGGCCGCAAAAATAGAACCCCAGGCGTTGCCGCCACTGTCACGCGCCGATGTGCAGCGCACCTATGAAGAGCTGGCTTCCTCTACCAACAATCCTGCCTTGCGCGCTATCGCCCTGCAGCGCCTCGCCGACCTGGCACTGGAAAACAAACAGGCGGAACTGGCGGACGAGGGGGTGTCGAAAGAGGTGGCGGAGCAGGCAAGTCTTGCGAAAGCGGCGCAGGATCAGGCGGATGCTGCCAAACAGGAAGCGGCCCTGGAAGATATCGCTGAAGATCAGCGTGAACAGGCCCAGGTGGGCAGTGCCATCCATCAGTACGAGCGCCTGCTCAGCCTCTATCCGCAATATGAAGGAAACAACCGGGTGATGTATCAACTGGCTCGTGCCTATGAGTTGAACGGCGAGCTGGACAAGACCCTCAAGGTGCTAACCGGTCTGGTGACGAAATACCCCAATGAGCCCAATATGGATGAGTTGCAGTTTAGGCGTGGCGAGATTCTCTTTACCTTCCGTGATTTCAGCGCGGCTGAAAAAGCCTACGCCAGTGTCCTGGCCATGGGCGAAACAAGTCCCTATTACGAACGCGCCATGTTCAAGCGTGGTTGGTCGGTGTTCAAACAGGGTGACACCGAGCGATCACTAGAATCTTATTTTGCGGTGCTGGATCGTAGTTTCGCCGGCGGACGCAAGCTGGCGGACTTCTCTCGCAGTGAATTGGAATTGCTGGAGGATACGCTGCGCATTGTCAGTCTGTCCTTTTCGTATCTGAAGGGGCATGAAAGCATCGCCGCATTTTTCAAAAGCTATGGGCATCGGGATTATGAGTTCCGCATCTATCAACGCTTGGCGGATTTGTACCTGACCCAGGATCGTCCAAGTGATGCTAGCGAGACCCTGATGGCCTTTGTGCGCCAATACCCCCAAGATCGCAACGCACCCCTGTTTACCGTGCGAGTCATCGACATCTACAAACAGACCGGGCGTAAGGATGATCTGTTGCGCGCCAAGGCGGACCTGGTGACGGCCTACGGAGTGGGAACGGCCTTCTGGCAGAAACATGACAAGACATTGCTGGCGCAATTACTGCCGCATCTGAAGTCGAACCTCGATGACTTGACGCGCTATTATCATGCCCAGGCGCAGCGCAGCAAAAAGCCGGCGGACTACCGTATCGCCGCACACTGGTATCGTACCTATGTGCGCTCCTTCCCCAAGGACAAAGAAACCCCGGCCAAGAACATGCTGCTGGCGGAAAGCCTGCTGGACAGTGGCGATGTGCAGGGCGCTGCTGCCGAGTTCGAATACACCGCCTATCAATATCCGCCACACAAGCAGAGCGCAGAGGCGGCCTATGCAGCCCTGCTGGCGCATCGCGCCCAGGCCGAGTCACTGAGTGGTGCGGCGGCCGCGGTGAAACAACGCATTGCTATCGCCAGCGGCAAGCGTTTCGTGGCGACGTTCCCTGATGATCCGCGGGCGGTGAGCGTGATGTCCAAGGCTGCGGAAGAGTTGCTGGCCCTGAAGGATTATGCCAATGCCGTGGGTACGGCCCACTATGTGGTGGGTCATCCGCGAGTCATCAATAACGCCCCGGGTACACAAGACCTGGCGATGATCAACTGGGCCATCATCGCCCAGGGTGAATTTGAACTGGGGCATTACGTGCAGGCGGAAACCGCCACTCTCAAGCGTTTGCAGTTGGCGAGTGCGGACGACAAGGATCACAATGCGCACATGGAGCGGCTGGCCGCCGCCATTTACAAGCAGGGTGAACAGGCCAGAGCCGCGGGTAACTTACGCCTCGCCGCCAAGCATTTCCTGCGTGTGGGTAAGCTCACGCCCAAGGCAAGCATTCGCGCCAATGCTGACTATGACGCCGCCGCCACGTTGTTTGCCAACAAGGACTGGGCGCTGGCCATTCCGGTACTGAAGGCCTTCATACAAACCTATCCCGGTCACAAGCTGCGTCTGGATGCGGACAAGAAACTGGCGCTGGCCTACGAGAAGAAGGGCGACTGGAAGCGTGCCGCGGATTCCATCGAGGTGTTGTACCGGGCGGAGACCGACAGCAACAAGAAACGCCTGCTATTATGGCAGATTGCCGAATTCTATGAAAAGGCCAGGCGACAGGATGAGGCCATTGAAGCGTACAAACGTTACGTGACAACCTTTCCCCGGCCCTTTGACGAAGCCATGGAAGCACGCCATCGGCTGGCGACACTGTATCAGAAAAAGAATCAGCCATTGTCCCGCAATTACTGGTTAGGCAAGATCATCGAGGCGGACAAAGAAGGGCCATCCACAGAACGCAGCCGTTTCCTGGCGGCCAATGCGGCGCTGGAGCTGGCACAGCCGACCTTTACCGTGTTTCATAAGGTGCGTCTGGTGCAGCCCCTGAAAGAAAACCTCAAGAAAAAGAAAAAGCTCATGCAGGAAAGCATTGCCGCTTTCACTGCGGCGGCCGATTATGGCATCGAGGCGGTGACCACCGCCTCCACTTATCGCATAGCGGAAATCTACAGCGATTTCAGTAAGGGGTTGTTCGAATCAGAGCGGCCCAAGGGACTGAGTCCTGATGAATTGGAACAGTACGATATTCTGCTTGAAGAACAGGCCTTCCCCTTTGAAGAAAAGGCCATTGATGTGCATGGCGTGAATGCAGCACGGGTCTTTAAGGGGGTGTATGATCAGTGGGTGAAAAAGAGTTTCGAGGCATTACGCAAGCTGGATCCCATACGTTATGCCAAGTCTGAAAAAACAGCACAGGTGAGTCATGCCATTGAATAGCACGTACACAAAAAAATTGTCAATCCTCCAATGCCTGTTTGCCTTTTGCCTGTGGTTGCTGCCGCTTGGCTACTTGATGGCCGAGGTGAAACTGGAGCTGGAGGAGACGGAGATTACCGGTGCCCGTGAATTACCCAAGGTGTTGTACATTGTGCCGTGGAAAAAAACCGCGCCGGATGCACGCCCCCTGCCCATGAAAAGCATGATGAATGAAGTGCTGGAGCCCATTGATATGGATGTTTTCCGGCGCCAGGTGCGTTATTTCGAGTTCACCCATCCGGCCCCTGATCCGCAAGCAGCCCCACAATAGGCGACCACTCACGCATCTTTGCGATATACTCCCGCCGAAGTCTACAGTTGGAGATGCCTTCGTTGCGGGATGTCTGTTTCACACGAGCGGGAGCCATTGTTGAATGAGTGTCAGTGATCAACCCGGAAAACCGCAGGAATCCTTTGCCGCTCCCCTGTCCATTATTGTTCCGTTGTTCAATGAAGAAGACAGTGTCGTTCCGTTGATTCAGCGCGTCAACGAGGCGCTGGCTAATTACCCGGACAAGTGGGAGCTGCTGTTGGTGGACGACGGCAGTGTGGATGCAACGGTATCGCGGGTTTGCACTTATTTGCAGGAGCATAATATCCACCACGTGCGCCTTATCGAATTGCAGCGTAATTTCGGACAGACCGCGGCCATGCAGGCGGGTATCGATGCCTCCCGTGGCGAGGTAATCGTCACCATGGACGGCGATTTGCAAAATGACCCCATGGATATTCCGCGCATGGTGTCACGTATGTTGCGGGAAGAGCTGGATCTGTTGTCCGGCTGGCGCAAGGATCGCCAGGACAATTTGTTCTTGCGCAAGATTCCTTCGCAACTCGCCAACCGGCTGATTGGCAACATCACCGGTGTCCATCTGCACGATTACGGCTGCAGCCTCAAGGTGTACCGCGCCGCTATCATCAAAAGCGTGCGCCTGTACGGCGAGATGCATCGTTTCATTCCTGCCTGGGTGGCCTCCAATACCTCGCCGACGCGCATCAAGGAAGAAGTGGTGACCCACCATGCGCGGCAATTCGGTGAGTCCAAGTACGGTATCTCCCGTGCCTACCGGGTATTGCTGGATCTGCTGTTTGTGTATTTCTTTCTGCGCTTTCGGGCCCGGCCCGGTCATTTCTTCGGTCGCATCGGGCTGGTGGTGGGCGCCATTGGCGGCGTGATTCTGGCCTACCTGGCTGTACTCAAGGTCCTTTTCGGTGAAGATATCGGCAACCGACCCTTGCTGTTGCTGGGTGTGCTGCTGGTGGTGGTGTCCATCCAGTTTTTTACCACCGGGATCATGAGCGAGATGATGGCTCGCACCTACTACGAGTCCTCGGATACCCAGCCTTACATGCTCAGTGTACGGGCCTGCCAGGACAGAGAGAGAGATAGCGTATCCTGGAAAGAGCCGGATTAACTCCTTCCCGACAGAAAAATGTGACCGCCGATTTCGCGGGTGACGTTGTGCACCTCGGCCCAGTAGGGGGCTGCCAGACGGGGGGCATAATAATGCAGCGCGCCCTTGGTGAGATCCAGGGCCTCGCGGATGCGCCGGGACAGCTTGCCATAGCGTTGATACGTGAATCGGGCGATCTTCTGCGCCAGGCGCCAGGCACGCTTGTCGGTGGGGCGGTCGCTCTTGCCGTCATGGGTCCAGCTGAACTGCCGCTTCTGCCACACCACGCCGCACACGCTGTTGGGGTAATGCCGGCTCTTCACCCGGTTCATGGTCACCATGGCCACCGCCAGTTGTCCTTCCGCTGGTTCCCCACGGGCCTCGAAATAGACATTCAAGGCCAGACAGCGCATTTCCTTGTTGGCCTGTTTTTGGGCGTTATCCTGCCCGGCGAGGGCAGGCGCGCCCGCGCTACCGAGTACGAGGCCGCCCAGGAACAGGAGAATGGGCTGCATGTGGCGTAAGCTAGTTACGGTTTGTTGGGTTCTTGCGTGTTTCATTGTGGCCATGACGGTTTTGCTTTTTGGCTGAATAGTAGCCCGTCGCGACACCCTCGGGATGGAACGGGCTGGTCAAATATTAACCATTGCCGCACATAAGCAAAATCCGGGCCAAGAATAATTAGGTGCGTGAGATCAATGGTTTAGGGGCTACTGATGAAAGGTGGCCCCGTGGGTGGGGGCGAAGTGTAAAGAAAACCGACAGTTTTTATCAGCGGAAACTGATATTTTCAGAAGGGTTTTTGGGGCTCATTCGTTGCAATGGTCGCTGCGATGATTGGCCGTTGTGGCCTACATAGCGGATTTCACCAGGCGGCCGATGGTGAGTCCTTGCACCACAATGGAAAAAATCACGATGCTGTAGGTGATAGCGAGGATGACGTCCCGGGGTTCACCGGCCGGTAATGACAACGCCAGGGCCACGGAGACACCGCCTCGCAGGCCGCCCCAGGTGAGAATTTTCACAGCGCCGGGGCTGAATTCACGCCGCAGGCGCAGCAGATTGACGGGCAGGCCCACGCTGATGAAGCGTGATGCCAGTACCAGCGGGATCAGCGCCAGCGAGGCCAGCAGTACATCCCGGGTGAATGGTAACACCAGAACCTCGAGGCCGATGAGGACAAACAGCACGGCATTGAGAATCTCGTCAATGAGCTCCCAAAAGGTATCGAGGTGTTCGCGGCTGTGTTCAGACATGGCCAGCATGCGCCCCTGGTTGCCGATGAGCAGTCCGGCCACCACCACGGCGATGGGGCCCGAGGTGTGAATGGCAGAGGCCAGGGCGTAGCCGCCCATTACCAGCGCCAGGGTGAGGAGGATTTCCACCTGGTAATTGTCCACCTGTTTGAGTAGCTGATAGGTGATCCAGCCGATAAGCAGGCCGAAAAGCACGCCGCCGACGGCCTCTTTGAGAAACAACAGGGCAATGTGCCCGGCACTGACATCCTGTCCGCCTGCAGCGATGCCCAACAGGACAATGAACACCACAACGGCCATGCCGTCATTGAACAGCGATTCACCGGCGATCTTGGTTTCCAGACTCTTGGGAGCGTTGGCGGATTTGAGTATCCCCAGCACGGCGATGGGGTCAGTAGGGGAAATGAGCGCGCCGAACAGCAGGCAATAAATGAAATCCAGATGAATGCCCAAGGCGGACAACAAGTAATAGCTTGCTCCGCCCACCAGGAAGGTGGAGGTAAGTATGCCTATGGTGGCGAGGCTGGAAATCACCCATTTTTGTCTGGCGAGATCATCGAGATTGATGTGCAGCGCGCCGGCGAAAAGCAAAAAACTCAACATGCCCTGCATCAGGGTTTCGTTGAAGTCGATAGAGTGCAACAGCAGGCGGGCATGTGATTCAAGATGTCCCCAGCCCAGCTTGCCGGCAGCGAGAAAGAGCAGTGAGACCACCAGGGAAATCAGCATCAGTCCAATAACGGTGGGGAGCTTGATGAAACGGTGGTTGATGAAACTGAACAGGGCGGATGCGGTGACAAGAATGGCGGCGATGTTGAGAATATCCATGAGGCGTCGATATAGAAGTTGTGCTGGTGGATTTGAATAGATTTTGGACGTAGTGGGTAGACGTAGTGGTTAGTGGAATAAGTGGAGTAAAGGTAACGGGAAAAACCCGCGTCAACAGGCCCTAGTATACCGACTGTGGTGACGGGTTTGTGAAGTCGTGTAACCGAGTTGGATAGATAATATGAAAAATCTGCTGACAGGAGCTCAACGTCCACTATTGTTATTCCTGCTGATGATAATCGTCCCCCAGTGGGTAGCGGCGGAGTCACTGGCGACCATGCTTGAAGCGGTGCGCAGTACGCAGGCCGGAGAATCAGACAGTGGCGGGTATACCCCCAGTGAAAAAGAATTAGCCATGGCGGAGGGATTGTTTCGCCGGGTGCTGGCCGGTGAAAGCGGGCCAAGGTTGAGACAGCAGTGGGCCGAGCTGGGCTTCGAGCTGACCGGGACGCGGAGTGAATCCATACCCATGCTGGTATTGCAAGAGATTGGCGGTGGCTCAACACAAAGCAAATTTTTGGGTAAGGGTTTTTTTGCCTTTGCCGTGGGCCGGGAATCAAAAACCGTGTTGCAGGTACCGCACAGCTTTGCGGATGCGGACACTCGGGTCATCGCGCTGGAGTTAATGGCCCGGTACAATTTCCGTGCTGCGGCGTGGAATACAGCACCGGCGACATTGCCTGTGCATTCATCGCTGCCTCCGGATCTACAGCCACCCCCGAGGAAAGACTTCATGCTGGCATTCACGCGCGCGCTTTTGTTCGAGGAGCCGGAAAGCCGGGTAGTGCAATTACACAGCTTTGAAAAGACAAGAATGTACTCCAGTAATGCAAGACACGCGGATATCATTCTTAGTGGATATGGAGAGTCGTCAAATCAGGCCATTGGCTGGTTGAGCCGGTGTTTGAAGAAAAACCTGAACTACAAGGTGCGTACCTTTCCCTTTGAGGTGCAGGAGATGGGCGCAGGTAAGCGCATGGCTGGGGCGAATGAGAACCTCATTGGTGCAGTAATGCAGGCGTTTGATAGCCAGGGATTTCTGCATGTTGCCATGAGTGAAGGTTTTCGTGAGGAGCTGCGTGTTTACCCACAGGTGCAGAAAGCATTATTCGCCTGCCTTGGCCGGGAGTAAAACCGTCGAAATGAGATGAGGTCAGGGTCGGTGTTCAATCCTGGTTAAGGTAGGATCAATCATAAAGCAAAAAAAACCCCGCCTGGTGGCGGGGTCAGTTGGCGCCCCTTTTGCGCTCTGATTAAAGGGCGTTTTTCCTGCGAGCGAAACCCATGCCAACAAGTCCAAGTCCCAGCAGGGCGAGAGTTGCGGGTTCGGGCACCGAGGTGAACGGAGTCGAGAGGGTGCGATCGAAGTTGACGGTCAGAGTGGATTTGCGGAAATACAAATCACCCAGGGTCACGGAAAGGTCGACGTTAAACAGGCCGGTGGCTTGCAGGCCGGAGAAGTCAAGACTGGAAAAATTCAGGGGATCGTAATCGATTTCGTACGTGCCAAGGTTGGTATCGTCCACGGTAACATTGAGGCCTTCGAGTTGACCGGAAGAGATGAGGTAGCGATAACCGGAGTGACAATGAAAACTAAACCTGCTGCCATGGCAATAACCTGAACGGTAGCCGTAGCGATTGAAATCGGAGTCATAGTCATCAAACACATCAATTTCCAATTGCACGGATGTGATTGTGTCCATGCTGGTGTCAAAACCATTGTCATTGATGTTATGGATGTAGCTGTACTTTATTGGAGCAGCCAGAAGGAGGTCTGGCTCCGGGTCAACGACGTTGGTGATCAGGCTGGCGCTGGCGCTGGCGACCCAGCAGAAAGTCAGCAGTGTGGCGAGGGGGAAAAGGCGAAAATACGACATGTTATGCACTCCAAAGCGTGAACAATAAACTGATATTTTCGACAAGCAGTATTTATGCCAACAATTTATCTATCTGTTTTTCAAGGAATAATTTTTGAGTATCTACATTTTTCATCTGATGTGTAAAGAAATCCGACACCAGCGAAAAATACTGGTTGACTGGAAGGGCGGCGGTCGCCGCTTTCAGGATGATGACGGGCTGACCCTAATTCAGCGCCTTGTCCATGAACAGTCGTTTGATGGGAGATAGGCGGTCGGTAAGTGCCAGCCCGGTGTTACGCAGTACGCACAGGCCAGGGAGGTTGTTGCTGAACAGCTGTTTGAACAGTCCCATGGCCTCGAGCATCAGCAGGTTTTCTCCGCGGCGGGCGCGCTCGTAACGGCGCAGGGTCTTGAAGCTGCCGATGGGTTGTTGCGCTGCCAGTGCGGCCAGCAGCGTCTCGGCGAGACACCGCGCATCGGCGAAACCCAGGTTGACGCCCTGCCCGGCCAGGGGGTGAATGGTGTGCGCCGCGTCGCCGATCAGTGCCAGATGGGGTTTGACGTAGTGCGTCGCGTGCCGGCCCTTGATGGGGAAGCGGGCGCGGGGGCCGCTGTGCACCACGGCGCCCAGTTTCTTTTCGAAGGCCTTTTCCAATTCGGTGTTGAAGGCGGTCTCGTCCAGCTCGCACTGGCGCACGGCCTCGTCGTCACTGGTGCTCCAGACGATGGAGCAGATGTGGGGGTCGCTCATGGGCAGCAAGGCCAGCGGCCCCGTGGGCAGGAAGCGCTGCCAGGCGGTGTGTTGATGCGGCAGCTCGGTGGTGACGTTGGCGACCACGGCGGTGTGGCGGTAGTCGCTGAGCTTGACGCCGATGTTGGCCTGCTCACGCACCCAGGAGCGTCCGCCATCGGCGCCCACCAGGAGCTCGCTGCGGAGTATTGTCCCGTCCGCTAATTCCAGTTGGGCGCCGTGGTTGTCCAGCTGGAGTCTGCCTGGAGTGCTGGGGCAGAAGATATCGATGTTGTGGAAATCGCCGGCGCGGGTGAACAGGGCCTTGGTGATGACCCGGTTCTCGATGATGTGGCCGAGGTTGGGCTCACCGATCTCGGCGCTGTCGAAGTGAATGCTGCCCGTGCCGGCGGCGTCCCACACGTGCATCTCGGTGAAAGGGGAAACGCGCATGTCGCACATGGCCTGCCACACGCCGAGCCGTGCAAAAAAATTCTGCGAGCCGCGGCTGATGGCGCTGACCCGCAAGTCCATGGAATCCTCGGGCCACGGTGTAACGGGTTCGCGGCCCTCGATGAGGGCGATGGTCAGATCGCTGTCGCCCAGCGCACAGGCCAGGGCGCTGCCCACCATGCCGCCGCCGACGATGACGATGTCGTAGTGTTTTTGCGTGCTCACAGCGGCAGTCCCCTTGCCAGCCGCGGCAGTCTGCCGGCCAGGCCCATGGCGTGGCGGGCCAGCAGGTGTTTCACGGGCGGTAACACGTCGGTGGCGATGAGCCCTAGGTTGCGCGCACAGGCCAGGGGCGGAAAGTCATTGGAGAAGGTCCGTACCAGGCTGTTGGTGAAGCCGATCACCTGGCGATGATCCCGTTGCCGCCAGTGTGCATATTGTTCCAGTACCGACAGTGCGCCGATGTCATCATTGTTGTGTTGGGTATCGACGATGCACTGCGCCAGGGCGGCCACGTCGCGCAGCCCCAGGTTGAAGCCCTGGCCGGCGATGGGGTGCAGGGTGTGCGCGGCGTTGCCGATGAGTGCCAGGCGCTGGCGCACCTGTTCCTCGGCGCGGATCAGTTGCAGCGGATAACCGTGGCGCCTGCCCACCCTGGTGAAGCGCCCCAGGCGGTTGCCGAAACAGGATTGTAGTTCGTTGAGAAAATCCGCCTCGTTCTCGTCCAGCAGGCGTTGCGCATCCTGCGGCGTGCGGGTCCACACCAGGGAGCAGCGATTGTCCGCCATGGGCAGCAGGGCCAGCGGGCCGTGGCGGGTGAAGCGTTCGTAGGCAACGTGTCCATGGGCTTTTTGCGGGGTGATATTGGCGATGATGGCGGTCTGGCCGTAGTCGTGGGCCGTGGTGTGGATGTCCAGCAGATTGCGCACCGGCGAGTTGCCGCCGTCGGCGGCGACCAGCAGCCTGCACGTGAGCGCCTGTGTCTTACCGTTGTCGTGGTGGATTACCGCAGTGGCGTGATCGTCGCCCAGTTTCAGGTCACTCAGGGTGGCTGGACTCATTACAGTGAGATTTTCACAGGATTGCAGCCGGTCCATGAGTACCGCCCCCAGTTGGCGCGCGGTGACCACGTAGCCCAGGGCTGCCACCTTTTCCTGTTGGGCATGCAGCCGGGTGAAGCCGAAGCGCCCCTGGTCGGAGACGTGGATGTGTTCGATGGCCGTGGCCTGGGGCGCGATGTCGGCCCACAGGCCCATGGCGTCGAAGATGCGCCGGCTGCCGAAAGACAGGGCGATGGCCCGGTCGTCGTAGTTGGCAGGGCCGGCATCGGTGCGCAGCGGCGCGGCCTCGATGAGGGCGATGCGCAGGGGCTGGCCGGCCAGGCTGATGGCCAGGCTGGCGCCCACCATGCCGCCGCCGACGATGATCAGGTCGTAGTCGGTATCACTCATGGCCAGAACCCAGCCGTAGGGTGGGCATGTGGTTCATGCCCACGCGGAACCTGTCAGCATACACGTGGGCAATAATGCCGGCCCACTCTACGAAAAGCGTCATTGCCTTGCCTCCGCCATCAGGGCCTCGA
>DRKQ01000092.1 GCA_011051685.1 Gammaproteobacteria bacterium | reverse complement strand
GCCTTATCGCCGGTATGCAACCAGCCTTCACCGTCAATCATTGCCTGTGTGGCTTCAGGGTTGTTCCAGTAACCCAGCATCACCGAGGGACTACGAGTCAGTAATTCATCGTCAGGACCGATCTTCACTTCAATACCGGGCATGGGTACGCCAACACTGGCGGGGTCGTTGTCGTCCTCCGGATTACCACTAACGATGGGGCTGGTCTCAGTGAGGCCGTAACCCTGGATCAGATTCAGCCCCAGGCCGATGAAGGTCTTTGCCACTTCCGCGGAGAGCGGCGCACCGCCGCACACCGCCAGACGCAAGCGCCCGCCCAACTTGGCCAGCACCTTGTCGGCCACCAGTTTTTTCAATATCAGCCATTGCAGACCACCACCGCCTCTGTTCTGAAAGCGCCGCCAACCCGTTTCAACGGCCTTGTGAAACATTTTTTGCGCAACAGGCGGCCTGCTTTCCAGTTGAGTGTAAATCTTGTTGTAGACCCGCTCGTAGATGCGCGGCACGGAAATCAGCACGCTGGGTCGCTGACGCAGCAGGTCTTCCGCCAGATCCTGCACGGAACGGGCAAAAGCGACACTGCTACCGGCCATCACCGGGATGTAATATCCCAGGGTGCGTTCCAGCATGTGCGACAGCGGCAGGAAAGACAGAAAAAGATCCTCCCGGTAGATATCCAGCAACTCCGTGGCGGCATGGGCATTGAAAAGAATATTACGATGACTGAGCATCACTCCCTTGGGACGGCCGGTGGTGCCCGAGGTGTACACGAGGGTGGCCAAGCTATCGATATCAAGCTGCGCTGACGGCGGCGGAGTTTCCCCGATCACCTGCCAGTCTTGCAGAGTCACCAGGCGCGAATAATCACTGGAGGGCTTGCAGGGCTGCACCGACACTACCCGCAACAGACCTTGCAGCTGGGCGCGAATTGGCGCCAGCTTGGCCAGGGTCGTATCGTTTTCCACTAACAGTAATTTGATCCCCGCGTCCTGTAACACGTAGGAGACATTGTCGGCCCGGTCGTCGGTGTACAGCGGCACCACCACCAGCCCCTGGGCCAGGGCTGCCTGCTCAAAGAAGACCCACTGCGGACAATTGCGCAACATGAGCGCCACACGGTCCCCGGCCTGCAAATCCTCCTTCGCCAAAGCCACACGGATAGCGTCGATCTGCGCGGCAGCCTCTGCCCAACTGAAATCCACCCAGGCCGATTGCCCCGCATCGAAATAGCGATAGGCCAGAGCCTGCGGCGTGCGCCGCGTCCGCTCCTGAAAAAGGCCGGGCAGACTGCCGGCTTCTTCAACATCTATAATGTCCAGCGATCCTTTCGCCATGTTTATTCCCTTTCTTGTTTCTGGCTGAAAAACCACTTGATACTAACCAAGCTGCTGCCAACTTTCATCGGGGGCAAAGCGTTCACCGTACTTTTTGTGCATAGTACGCATTTTCTCCAGCAGTACATCGGCGCCCGTGGTTTCGATGTAATGCATGGGGCCGCCGCGGAACGGCGCAAATCCGGTACCGAAGATGATACCGACGTCCAGCAGGTCGCTATCGGCCACCACCCCTTCGCGCAGACAGGCCACGGCTTCGTTAAGCATGCGTAAAATCATCCGATCCTGTATATCCGCCGGGCGATAATCTCCCCTGCCCGGCTTGCTCATTTCGGGCTTGCCTTTCTTCGTTGCCGGGTAACGATAAAAACCCTCACCGGACTTCTTGCCCACCCTGCCACTTTCCACCAGGCTACGCAGGCGGGCCGGCACCTCCACATCCATGCTCCTGGCCAGGGTCTCTGCCACGGCGAGGCAAATATCCAGCCCCACCGTGTCCGCCAGGGTGATGGGCCCCATGGGCATGCCGAAATCCAGCGCCGCCTGATCGATGACCTTGGGGCTCACTCCTTCGGATTCCAACACCACCGCCTCCAGCAGATAGGGCATGAGGATACGGTTGACCAGGAAGCCCGGCGTGGAGGTCACCGGCAGGGGCAGGCGGTCGATACGCCGGGTAAACATCGCGGCCTCGTCCACCACTGCCGGATCAGTATTGGGGGCATTGACGATCTCCACCAGCTGCATCATGGCCACGGGGTTGAAAAAGTGCACGCCCACCAGACGGGATGGCTCGGCCAGGCAGGTACTGAGCACCTCCAGGGGGATACTGGAGGTGTTGGTGGCCAGCAAGGCGCCGGGCTTCATCTGGGGCTCTATTTCCTGATAGAGGTTTTGCTTGGCCTCCACGTCCTCGAAAATGGCCTCGATCACCACATCGGCCCGGGCCACCCCCAGGCCGTGGATGTCCGGCATCAGGCGATCCAGTGCCTCCTGGACCAGGCGCGGTTTTTTCAGTTTCTTTTTGTATAGCTTGGCGGCACGCTGGATCACCCTGGCCAGCGTCGCCTCCTGGCGATCCTGCACCGTTACCTGCAGACCGCGCAGGGCACACCAGGCGGCGATGTCGCCCCCCATCACGCCGCCGCCGATGACATGCACGCGTTGGATGTCAAAGGTTCCGGCGGAGGCATTCCTTTCGCTACTAGATACGCTACGAGATGCACCAAGGGATTTCAGGCGCTCCTGCAGGAAAAATACCCGGATCAGGTTCTGTGCCGTGTCCCCCAGCACCAGCCGCGCCACGGAGTGTTCCTCACCTTGTAGCATGGCCTTTTTGTTACCGCCATGTTTCGCCCACAGGTCGATAAGGGCATAGGGCGCCGGGTAGTGTTTGCGTGGCGCCTTGGCGGCCACCTGCTTGGTCAGGTATTTGGCCAGCAGCGGCCGCACCAAGGGGTGATTACTGAGTTTTTTCCACCAGGCCAGGGGTTTTTTGTGTGGCGGCTTTTGCACCACACTGCGCGCCGCGGTCTCCAGATGCCGATCCGGCACGGCAAAATCCAGCAGACCCAGGCGTTTCGCGGCACTGGCGCTCACACTGCGGCCGGTGAGCATCATGTCCATGGCCGCCGGCGCTCCGATGAGTTGTGGCAGGCGCGCCGCGCCACCGAATCCCGGGTGAATACCCAGCTTCACCTCGGGCAGGCCCAGCCGTGTCTTGGGGCCGTCCTCGGCGATGCGATAATCGCAACCCAAGGCCAGCTCCAGGCCGCCACCGAGACAGAAGCCGTGGATCAGCGCCACGGTGGTGAAGCGCAGACGTTCGATGCGGTTGATCACCCCCTGACCACGGCGGATCAGTTCACGGGCCTGTGCCTCGTTTTCAATGGCAGTGAACTCCTTGATGTCGGCACCGGCTACGAAGCCGCTAGGCTTGGCGGAACGAATCACCAGGCCCTTGGGACGCTCGCTCTCCAGTTCGTCGAGAATGCTCTCCAGCTCCTCCACCAGTTCACGGCTCAGTGCATTGGTACTGGCATCGGCCTTGTCGATACTCAACCAGGCGATATTCTGTGCGTCTGTCTCTAACTGGAAGTGTTTGTAGTTGGCCATTGTCAAATCCTCTCCACCAGCATGGCGCCGCCCTGCCCACCACCGATACACAGACTGGCCATGCCACGCCGCGCATTGTTACGTTCCAGTACATGCAACAGATGTAGCACGATGCGCGCTCCGCTGGCACCCACCGGATGTCCCAGACTCACTCCGCCGCCGTCCACGTTGAGCCGCGACTCGTCCAGCTCACCCATTACCCCGCGGATGTGCAACTCCTCTTTACAATACTTTTTATCGTTCCAGGCAGCGAGACAGGCTAGCACCTGAGTGGCGAAGGCCTCGTTGATCTCCCAGTAGTCGATGTCCTCTAACTGGAATTTGTGACGCTTCATGATGGGGGTCATGGCATGTACCGGACCCAGGCCCATCTGCGCCGGATCCAGCCCCGCCCATTCACTGTCCACGATGCGTCCCAGCACTGGCAGGTCCCACTTGTTCACCGCCGTTTCCGAGGCGAGGATCAGCAACGCCGCACCATCGGTGACCTGGGCGCTGTTGCCGGCGGTGACCTTGCCGAAGGGCTTGTCGAACACAGGCTTGAGGCCGCCCAGTTTCTCCACCGTGGAATCGGCTCGCAGGCCGTCGTCGGCAGCGTAGAAGTTGCCCCGGGTATCGTAGAGAGTTTCAATCTCCCGCAGATTTCCCGCCTCCTGCGCCGCCGCCAGGCGTTGATGCGAACGCACCGCATAGGCGTCCATTTGCTCGCGGGAGATGCCAAACCTGTGGGCAAGGATCTCCGCGGTCTGGCCCATGGACAGGCCCACCAGTGGGTCACTCAGACCACGCAACAGGGCGATGATGGGCTTGAAATAGGCGGGGCGAAGTTGCCCCAGGGTCTTGAGCTTGGCCGTGGCGGTGCGCGCCCGTGCCCAGTCGCTCAACCAGGCCACCATCTTTTCCGCCAGCAGTACCGGTGCATGGCTCATGGATTCCACTCCGCCGGCCAACACCAGGTCGGCACGCCCGTAGGCGATGCTCTGCGCCGCGCAGTCCAGGGCCTGCAGGCCGGAGGCGCAGTTGCGCTGCACGGTCCAGGCCGGGATGTGCTTGTCGCAACCCAGACGCAGCGCCAGCAGACGGGCAATATTGGCCTCGTCCGGGCCGGGCATCACACAACCCATGATGGCCTCGTCCAGATCACCGGCCGCAAAAGGCTGACGCGCCAGCAGAGGCCGCCCGGCGCCCATGGCAAGATTGGAGGCGCTGAACGGGCCCGGTTTGCCACGCGCCTTGAGAAACGGGGTGCGGGCACCGTCCACCACGTAAACGGGGCGCACCATTTTGCGTACCGGGCCTGGTCGTTTTTTCTCACTCATAAACTGCTCCGTGTTTTTGTTGGCTGCGCCCTTTTCGGGCAGAGATCACTCGATGCGTTGAACCGTTGGCGCTACTTCAGGTTAGGGCCTGTTATTAATCGTCTCAAAATAATTTCTACGAGTTTATTTCCTCGTGTGGGAGCGCCTTTCCAGGTGCGAGTCGCGCCCGGAAAGGCGCTCCCACAGTATTTGCCATTGTATAAATGCGCTATTGGATAACTTGGGTTTGCTCACCGCCACTTCAGGCATTCTCTAGCTGGTTAATGCACGCCGATGTCTGTTAACCCTACTTTGGGACCCTTAACAACCCTAATGACAGACCAGCGCGGTCTTTTCGAAGGCATCTACACTGATGGCCTCACGGCGGGCATCATCGGCGGCCTGCCACTGGGCGTATTCGTCATCGTTAATAACCTTTTTGTTATGTGCCTGGCGCCACAATTCGGCCTCGGTAGCCGGTTGCAGCTCTCCATTCTTCACCGCGATGCGTACTTTCTTTTCCAGCGGCTCCAGGGCTACCTGCAGGGCAAAGGCCTGTTCCAGTACCGCCAGTGACTGCCCTTCTTCCGTGGGTATATACAACCCGCGGGTCAGACGCTCCCGGGCCTCGGAAGGGGCCAGCAACAGGTCGGCGCACTGGTGGCCCAATCTGTCCGAGGGTCCGGCATAGGGTTTGCCCAGGGGTAGCGACAGGAGGCGCAACAACCAGGCCGCCGGCCGGCTGGGGAAGTTTTTCAACAGACCATCCAGACTGTGCTGCATGGCATAAAGAGAATATTCGCATGCCCATAGCAACAACGGCAGGTCTTCCCGGGGCCGGCCCTGATCCTCAAAACGTTTTAAGACGGAGGAGGCCAGGTAGAGATGGCTCAACATGTCTGCCAACCGGCCCGAGAGTTTTTCCCGCCGCTTGAGGCTGCCCCCCAGCACCAGCAGGGCCACATCCGCCACCAGGGCGAATACCGCGCTCATCCGTGTCAACTGCTGATAGCAGCGTCGCTCTGCACCACGCGCCGGCGCAGAGGCGAAGCGCGCACCGGTAAGACCTAACCACAAGCTGCGTGCCGCGTTACTAATAACAAAACCCACATGGCCGGTAAAGGCGCGATCGAACTCGGCGCCATCGTTTTCCACCACCGCCCGCATCTCACGGAATACGAAGGGATGGCAGCGGATCGCCCCCTGGCCAAAGATAATTAGGCTGCGGGTAAGGATGTTGGCGCCCTCCACGGTGATGGCGATAGGAATGGACTGATAGACGCGTCCCAATAGGTTCTTCGGCCCCATGCAAATACCGCTGCCGCCGTGGATGTCCATGCCGTCATTCACCACGGTGCGCATACTTTCTGTTAGATGATACTTGACCACCGCGGAGATTACCGAGGGGCTTTCCCCCATGTCCACCGCCCCTGCGGTAAGGATGCGGGCAGCATCCATCATGTAGGTCAGCCCGGCCACTTCCGCCAGCGCCTCCTCCACACCCTCGAAACGACCAATGGGGGTCTTGAACTGTTTGCGCACCCGGGCATAGGCGCCGGTGGCACGGGATACTAGCTTGCCGGCGCCGGTGGACAACGCGGGCAAGGAAATGGAGCGCCCGGCGGCCAGGCATTCCATTAGCATGCGCCAGCCCTGGCCGGCGCGTTGTTCGCCGCCGATGATCCAGTCCAGGGGTATGAACACGTCCTTGCCGCAGTTCGGCCCATTCATGAAGGCCTGATTTAGCGGGAAGTGTCGCTGGCCAATCTCTACCCCTGGGGTATCCGTGGGGATCAGTGCACAGGTAATGCCCAGTTCTTCCTCCTCACCCAGCAGGTGGGCGGGATCGTAGAGTTTGAAGGCCAGCCCCAGTACCGTGGCCACCGGGCCTAACGTAATATAGCGTTTCTCCCAGTTCAGGCGGATGCCCAGGATGTCCTTTTCGCCGTTAAAGTCCCCCTTGCACACCACGCCGCTGTCGATCATGGAGGCGGCGTCGGAGCCGGCCTCGGGCGAGGTGAGGGCAAAACAGGGCACTTCTTCGCCCGTGGCCAGGCGCGGCAGGTAGTGGTCCTTTTGTGCGTCGGTGCCATAGCGCAGCAAGAGTTCCGCCGGGCCGAGGGAATTGGGCACCATTACAGTCACCGCCGCGGTGATAGAGCGGCTGGCGATCTTCATCACCACCGAGGAATGGGCCAGGGCAGAAAACTCCAGACCACCGTAGCGCTTGGGGATGATCATGCCGAAGAAACCCTTGTCCTTGATATAGGTCCATACCTCGGCTGGCAAGTCACGGTCTTCCTGGGTGATGTGCCAGTCATCGATCATGGCACACAAGGTGTTTACCGGACCGTCGATAAAGGCGCGTTCCTCCGGACTGAGTTTGGGCGCCGGGGTATCCAGCAGCTTGTGCCAATCCGGCTTGCCGGAAAACAGCTCGCCATCCCACCACACACTTCCGGCCTCCAGGGCCTCGCGTTCGGTACGCGACATACTGGGCATCACCTTGCGGAACAGTCCCAGCACCCGGTCTGTCACCAGGGTACGGCGCAGGGTGGGCAGGTTGAGGGGGACGGCAATGGCGAGAAATACCGCCCAGTAGAGGGTTTGCACCAAGGCCGGGGACTCACCCCAGACACCCGCCGCCAGGAGCACTGCGGCCATCACCGCGGTACCGGGAATCAGCGGCAGGCGAAAATAAAATACCACCCACAGGGTGGCCAGCAACAAGCTTATCCAGAGCACGCACATAGCCTAAACGCCTCCCGGTGTGGCAGGTTTGTCCAGTGTTTCATCATTTTCTTCATTTGCTTCGATGTTTTCCCTGATGTTCTCATCCTTCCCGTCACGTGTGGAAGGTGCTTCTGACTCTCGCGCCACTTCCTCCGGCCCCGCCATCATCACCGGTGCAGCGCCATCGGCCCCCGGGATAAAACATTCATTTTCGTCGTTGCAGACCACACCGTCGGTATCCCAGGGCAGCTGGCGATACACTGCCAGGTCGTCCAGTCCCAATAGCGGGTACTTGATGATTTCAAAATAGGGCGAGGTGTCGAAATCCCGCGGCACATACAGCCGGGTATTGCGCTTGTAGAGTTTGATCTTGCCATCGGCGGAGCGATGCACCACCGGCAGGATGGGGAAATGCACCGCGCTGAAGGCCGCGGCAATGAGCGTGGAACATACGGTACGGGTGGAGACCCCCACATTGTGCTCGAACAGGCTGGAGCGCCAGCGCCGGGGCAGGATGCCGTAGGGAAACAGGAAGCGGGCCAGATCCAGCAACTGACGCACATCGTAATCGCGCCCCAGATGCTTTACGGCAAATGCCACCACCCGGTTCACGTCCGCCCGTGACAACCCCGTGGGCCGGCAGATCCGCACATGGTCTTCCCGGTAGTCACTCAACGGGCTGACAATGGCGCCCTTGCCCAGCAGGGGCTCGATGATCAACTGGTCGCTGGGATCCCCGTCGTACAACCAGCTCACGTGTTCGCGGGTGGTCTCGTCCTCGATGTCATGCAGGCGGCCGATATACAGCGCCGAATGGGTCCACTGGCTCTGGGTGATGGTCTTGATCACATCGCTCACCCGCGAACGGCCTTCCACCAGCAACACGTCGCAGGGGCGGATCTCGAAACTCAGGCGATCAAAATCACACTGCGGCACCCCTGCGGGAGGGCGCTCCTCGGTGAGCCAGTTGATCATCTGACCGCCAATCCAGGCGAAAGGGTTGATCACAATGTAAGCACCTGATGATGTTGAACTTTATCCTGTTTGGGCAAACTAATCATAGCGTCCGTCTTGGGCCATTGCATGAGCGATATCAGAGTGACCCGAAACCCCGGACAACATTACGTGGTCTCAACAAGCATTGGCGTCCAACAGGCTGTTTTCTCCAGTACCGATTGATACACATCGCGGCATAGCAGAGCCCGCGCAGCAAAAGACCAACTTCCCGCCGGCAATATGACCCCGCACACCCCTCGGAAAACCCCTTGAAATAGGTTAAAATGCCACCATTTTCATAGACTTGAACAGAAACACTCTTTTCGCCGTGAGGCCATCCGGAATAATCCCCCTTATGAAGAAGCATTCCATTGCATTACTAGGCCTCACACTGCTCACCCTGGTATTGGTAACGGCCATGGTGGTGGCCGCGCAAACCCCGCTCAAGCCTGCCATTTCCCAAGCCACACAGGCCAAGCATGTGGATGCAGACACCGCCCGCGCCCTGGACAGTGTCTTCGAGAACCTCGATTATCCCTGGCCCCCGGGCAATGGCAAGGAGGTACCGCCGGTAGTGCTGAAAAAGCTACCCACGGACTTCGGCAAAGCGTTGCCGCCCAACAAGCGCCGCGAACTGTTCCTGCGTGCCCTGCTACCGATAGTATTGATTGAAAACCAGCGTCTGCGCGAACAGCGGGAGCTTGCCCGCTGGTTACTGGAAGAAGACAAGCTCCCCGCTGAAGGCAGCCCGATGCGGGACTGGCTGGAAAAAACCGCCCGCCAATTACGGGTACGCGGCGACCTCAATGATCCCGCTGTGCGCAAGAAAATTCTCATGCGCCTGGATGAAATCCCTCCGGCCCTGGCCCTGGCCCAGGCGGCCATCGAGACCGGCTGGGGCAGCTCGCGTTTTGCCCTGGAAGGCAACAGCCTGTTTGGACAATGGACCTTCACCAAGGGCGACGGCCTGGCTCCCAACCAACGTGATGCCGACGCCACCCATCTGGTGGCCAGTTTCCCGGATCTGCGCGCCTCGGTAAGGGCCTATATGCGCAACCTCAACACCAGCAACGCCTATCACGAATTCCGCACCTACCGCGCCAAGGCACGGGCCACCGGCCAGCCCCTGCGCGCCTACGAGCTGGCCAGTCACCTGCATCGCTATTCCGCCCGTGGAGAAAATTACATCGCCGAAATCCAGCGCATTATCCGCAGCCCCAGCATCGCCGCCCTCGCCAAGGCCAGCCTGGGCTCACACACCCTGGCGGCCAAGGCCGATGACACCGCGCCTGGAGCATCCGACGGTTGAGCCGTAACGCTCCTCAGTCCTGAACAATCCATAAATGGCTGAACCAGAAATAGCGCCCTGTCTGCAAGGAAGGCGCCGTGCAGTTGTAGCGGCTACGCCCCCTGGGTAACGGTGCCGGCGCCTGGACCGCGAAATGCCGCTGTTCACGATTCAGCCACGTCACCGCCACCGCTCCCTGGCCCGAGACAAAACACGACAACTGATCCAGCCGCGCCTGACTCTCTCCCAGAACCACGGTCATGCGTGGCGCCGAGCCCCGCGCCACCACCGGATTCCAGGGTTGCACCTCAACAATGGGAAAGGCCAGACTGTTCAACTTCTGTTTAAAATCCGCCAACGCCGCAAACCGCTCCGCCATAGGGAAACGCGGCAGGGCGCGCAGATCAGCGTCCAGCCCCACAGGCCCGGATTGCTGACCAAAGGCCACTAAACCTCGTTCCCGTACAATCTTCGCCAGGGCTACGTCATATTCGCCGTAGGGATAGGCAAACAGACTGGGAGAGACACCCAATTCTTCCGTAATGCGCCGTTGAGCGCGGTCGATATCCGCCACCATGCGTGCACGCCAGCTGGCCCCGCTTTCTCCAGCCCGACGACGAATGAGGTAATCGTGGCTCGCCGAGTGATTTTCAATGCGTGCCCCGTGGCGAATCATTTCACGCAATTCATTCCAATCCATGTAGGCCTTGAAATGATTATCCACACCATCGCTGGCCACAAATACGGTAAACGGCCATCCCCGGGAGCGTAATCGCGGGTACGCCTCGGTGTATACCGAACGATAGGCGTCATCGATGGTTATGGCCACCACCTTACCGGGAAAGACCCGCTTCGTCCGCACATAGTCCACCACCTTGTGCAATGGCCACACAGCAAAGCCCGCCTCCTCAATATAGGCAAGGTGGGCATCAAACTGCTCCAGGCGCACATTGGTGGAGGGATACTGATCAACACCAAAATGGTGATACATGAGCACCACGGCCTGGGCTTCCTCTGCCACCACAGGGGTATTCAGCCCCAGGCACAACAGCAAGGCCACCATCAGCCTTTTGCCCAGCGCGCCATATTGCCAAAACCTGTTCAGTCGAACCCTGTTCAGCCGATATCTCATCTGTCGATGCCCGTCCATATGTAAATTCTATCCTTTTTTGCAGTGTGTTAGCATCGACTCGTTCATCCGCAAGGAGTCAACCGATGTACAAACATGCCCGCACCATCTGTAAACCCTTCTCTTGCTTTTTGTTTTTTTGCCTTCTGGCCATGGCGGGGAATATCGCCCTGGCCAACACAGAATTTCCGGGACGGGCCATTTACCCCGATGTAAAAGTCATCGGTTTAAAGACACTGAAAAAACAACTTAATGACGTGGTGGTAGTGGATGTGCGCTCTG
>DRKQ01000091.1 GCA_011051685.1 Gammaproteobacteria bacterium | reverse complement strand
GTCCAAGGAACACTGCGACTACCTGGTGAAGATCCCCATGGCCGGTACGGTGGAAAGTCTGAATGTCTCCGTGGCCACAGGGGTGTGTTTGTATGAGGCGCTGCGGCAGAACCATGCCTGATTACTGCGGGCGGCCGTATTCCCCGGCCGCTACAAGAGACAAATTATTAATCGTCTCAAAATAATTTCTACAGGGTTATTTCCCCGTGTGGGAGTGCCTTTCCAGGCGAGAATCGCGCCTGGAAAGGCGCTCCCACAGTATAGTGTGACGAATGTTCACCGATGTCTGTTAAACCAATTTTGAGACCCTTAATAACGGGAAATCAGTAATTTATTTTTATGTTTTGACTGAAAGTATTTACAATCCTTCCTTCAATCAAGTCTATTCAACGAACGTGAGGCGAGCCTCTCATGGGCAGGCGCAGTGACATCGACAAGGCCATTCGCAATATCATCAAATGGAGCGAGGGTCCTGCATGGGCAGATTGGCGAGAGGAGGTGTTCCAGGGACATCTGGCACCGGTGTGCAAGCACCTTGACTTGACGTTGGAGGCGTTGCGCGATGAATTGGTAGTCTCCGGCTATGCCGGCATGTTGTACGGCATCCAGTTCGAGGACTTCCTGAGTCGCGAGGCCGCGGCGGGCAACCCGGTGGACGATTATCTCAATCGCCGTGGCTGGCGGGAGAGTGTGCGCGGCCGTCGTTACCTGAAGGCCCTGCGTGATTCGGTTCTGTCCCTGTATGAAGTCGTGGATGTCAGTCCCGGACACTATTGCGAGGTGCGGGATCTACTGCGCCCTGGAAAGACCGTACGGGTGTACGAAAAGGTCGGAACCCAACAAATGGCGAAATGGGATCGCATAGCCGCACGGGTGCTGAGCGAGGAGGGTAAACACCTGTTCAGCGGCGGTATTTTGCCATTTTCCCCGGAGGCCGTGCAGAGTCTGCTACGGGTACTGGACAACAGCCACGAGGCCTTGCAAACGGCGCTGGAGACGTTGTCGGCCGAAGCAGATGGCAGCATCGACCTTCCTTCACCGCAGGACATGGATGATCACCACCTGCGTGAGGCCTGTCCCGCCTTCAGTAATATTTGGTTGATGCATACTCTGAGCCGCCAGTATGCTTCATTGCCGGAGTTGTACAATAGCGATGGCGATCCTATCTCCTTCTTTGAAACCCATTTCCCTCTTTCCGATGAGACGGACGCAATACGGCAGGCCATTATCCAGCGCCTGGAGGCGGCCCCGGAATGGGTTCTGGCTGGTGAAGAGCCGTTTTTCTGGAATTGGCTGGAATCGGCTCCGCCAGCGAGGAAAGAGGTCCCGGCGGATGCAAAAAGTATCGATGCGCAACTTGAAGGGCGCCACCCCGTCAGCGGCAACCTGGAATTGGGCCGCAGGAGGTTGATTTTCAGTACCAACTCCGAGGCCCGCACTGAGCGTGGCAAGGCCGTATTGGGTGAATTGTTGGCAGGACTGGTGGGTGTGCCACTGAGTCAGGTGCAAAGCCCCGAGCAGATCATGGCGGGGGGCGATGAGCATGAGGCCGAACCCGCTGCCGCAGAGATTGATCCCAAAGAATCAGAAGCCATGATTCATGCTTACCTCGATCGCCACTATCAGACATGTCTCAATGAACCCATCCCCGCGTTGGGCAACATGAGCCCACGCCAATGTGCCGCGGATCCAGCCCACCGTTCCAAAGTGGTCGACTGGTTGAAACAACTGGAAAACAGTGAACAACGGCGCGTCCTTGGCACGGGACAAACGCCCTATGATACCCAGTGGTTGTGGGAAACGTTGGGGCTGGAGCCCTAAATCGATTTCGAGATAGGCGCGCTGTTTTGGCCAACGTCACTGGTGTTAACCGTCACCTAGCCATTCGTTTGCGGCCAGCATCACGTGACGGCGAACGCCTCGCCAGGAAAACCCAGGCAGGTTTTTTTACCCAGCCCCTCGATACTTATCCACCCTACGTTGCTTCTGTGTCGCAGCTACTGTAGAATCCGCCGCTCAAAATTCGGCTTGCCCCTCCCGGTCCAGTCAAGGGAAAGGGCAAAAAAACCTTGCTCCACCGGGAATGCTCAGCATGGGGTTCACCGGGGGGCTGCAACCAAAAGGAAAACACGTGAGACACTACGAAATTGTGTTTCTGGTCCACCCTGACCAGAGCGATCAGGTGCCCACCATGATCGAAAAATACACGGCAACGGTTGAAGGCGACGGTGGCAAGATCCATCGCCTGGAAGACTGGGGCCGCCGCCAACTGGCTTATCCCATCAACAAGATCCACAAGGCCCACTATGTGCTGATGAACGTCGAGTGCACGGACAAGGCCCTGGAAGAGCTGGAAACCGCCTTCCGCTTCAACGATGCGGTGATCCGCAATCTGGTGATGCGCACCAAGACCGCCGTCACTGAGCCTTCACCGCTGGCCCGCTCCAAGGAAGACGAGTCCCGCGAGCGCCGCCCCGCACCGGCAGCCGAACCTCCTGCAACGGAGGTTCCTGCAGCCGAGACCCCGGCTGAGGAGGCCCCTGTAGCCGAGGCCGCCGCTGAAGAGACCGGTGGCGCCGAGGCCTGAGTCCATGCCACGGCCTGTCTGTGAATATCAGGCAGGCATTGTTAAAAAGATCAGAGGATAAGTGAATGTCACGTTTTTACCGTCGTAGAAAATACTGCCGCTTCACCGCGGAAGGCGTCAAAGAGATCGATTACAAGGATCTCAACACGCTCAAGGCCTATATTTCGGAATCCGGCAAGATTGTCCCCAGCCGCATCACCGGCACCAAGGCCAAGTACCAGCGCCAGCTGACCACGGCCATCAAGCGCGCCCGTGCCCTGGCGCTGTTGCCGTACACCGATTCACACAAGTAACGGCGACAGACCTTGCCAATACCCGCTTGACGCAGGTGTTGAATCAGGGTCTGCGAGGCAGAATGCAATGAAGGCATTGGCAACATTCATTCTGCGTGGGCCGAGTCAGGCCATCCTGGTGACGGTGGGCATGGCCGTGCTGGCCATGATGCTGCCGCCGCTGAGCATCGTCAGTGGCGCCGTGGTGGCTTTAGTGACCCTGCGCAAGGGACCAGGCCCCGGGGCCACGGTCATGCTGGGCAGCACCGCCTTCGTGGCCTTGCTGGCCACGGTGTCGCTGGGGAACCCACTGCCGGGCCTGGTGTTCCTGGCTGTGTTGTGGTTGCCCCTGTGGCTCCTGGGATGGGTGTTGCGGGATACACGCTCCCTGGCCGTGGCTACGGTGGCGGCCGGGGGATTGGGCATTCTTGGTGTGATCGCCATGTATGTCGCGGTGGATGACCTCGGCGCCTGGTGGCAGCAGGTGTTGATGACGATGTTCGAGCCTGCCATCGAGGCCGGTGGCCCCTTGGCGGATCGTGCCACGGTGGAGAGCATCTTCGCCGAGTTGTCCAAGATCATGACCGGCGTGGCCGCGGCTGGGGTGAGCCTCAATGTGCTGATGTGCTTGTATCTGGCACGGGCCTGGCAGGCGCAGTTGTTCAACCCGGGCGGGTTTCGTGAGGAATTTCACGAGCTGCGTTTGGGGCAGGGACTGGCCCTGGTGTCACTGGTGTTTATCGCGCTGTCGCTGTTGCCCCTGGGCGTGGTGGCGCACATGGCCGGGGAGATCGTCATCGTGATCCTCAGCCTTTACGTACTGCAGGGGCTGGCGCTGATCCACGCCGTCGTCGCCCGGCGCAAACTGCATGTGGGCTGGTTGGTGGCGTTTTATCTGCTCATGATGTTCGTACTGCCGCAACTGATGGTGCTGGTGGCGGTGCTGGGCCTCACCGACACCTGGGCGGATTTTCGCCGGCGCCTGGCAAGGCCTTGAATATTTTTTGAAGATTGAACTGAGGAAGCTGCAATGAACGTCATTTTATTGGAACGAGTGCAAAACCTGGGTGACTTGGGTGACCAGGTCAATGTGAAGGCCGGCTACGGTCGTAATTTTCTGATCCCCCAGGGCAAGGCCGTGTCGGCCAGCAAGGAAAACATCGCCAAGTTCGAGGCGCGCCGCGCCGAACTGGAAAAGGCCGCCGCCGAGAAACTGGCCGCTGCCGAGGCCCGCAAGGCCGCCCTGGACGCCATGGAGATCACCATCACCCATCAGGCTGGGGAAGAGGGCAAGCTGTTTGGTTCAGTGGGCACCCACGATATCGCCGCGGCCATTACCGAGGCAGGTACCGAGGTGAGCCGCTCGGAAGTGCGTTTACCGGAAGGTTCGCTGCGCCAGGTGGGGGACTACGAGATCGACATCGACCTGCACAGCGATGTGGTGGCCAAGGTCAAGCTGAGCATTGTCGCTGAAGCCTGATTTCTCCGCAGGCGATACCCACTGCAACGGCGTCCCGGGCAGCTTCGGGGCGCCGTTTTTTGTGTTGCCAGATTGTTCTGCCGCAGAGAACACAGAGGTTGCGTAGGGTTGAGATAAACAACATTTCTCCTCCCTGGACGCTGTGTCTTCTATGGCAAAAAAATATTCATTTTTCTGCCAATTCCTTGCCCTTGCCTCTCGGTCTTTTCCCACACTTCGGGTAACATGATCCGACGATGAATGAATTAGAGTATCCCCCCGAAATCGTCGATATCGCCACCGAATCCCTGCGCATGGCGCCCCAGTCCGTGGAGGCCGAGCAGTCCGTGCTGGGTGGTTTGATGCTGGACAACCAGGCCTGGGACAAGGTAGCCGACCGGGTGGTGGAGGAGGATTTTTACCGCCGTGACCACCGGCTGATCTTCCGTGCTGTTGCTGCGCTGTACGCTCAGAACCAGCCCTGCGATGTGGTGACTCTCTCCGAGTGGCTGGAAAAACAGGGCCTGCTGGAGGAGGCAGGCGGCCTGGCCTATCTGGGCGCCCTGGCCAAGAACACCCCCAGCGCCGCTAACATCAAGGCCTATGCGGAGATCGTCCGCGACCGTTCCGTGTTGCGCCAGCTGATCGCCGTGGGCAACGATATCGCCGGCAGCGCCTATCAGACCGAGGGCCGCAGCACCGAGGAACTGCTGGACAGCGCGGAAAGCGCGGTGTTCAAGATTGCCGAGCAGGGTGCCCGAGGCAAGCAAGGCTTCACCGCTATCAAGGATTTACTGGTGAAGGCCGTGGACCGTATCGACGAGCTCTTCCAGCAGGACAATCCCATCACCGGCGTGCCCACGGGCTGGGACAGTTTCGACGAGATGACCTCCGGCCTGCAAAAGGGTGACATGATCATCGTCGCCGGCCGGCCCTCCATGGGCAAGACCACCTTCGCCATGAACATCGCCGAGCACGCCGCCATCAAGCATGGCGTGCCCACCGCGGTGTTTTCCATGGAAATGCCCGGCGAACAACTGGCCATGCGCATGTTGTCGTCGCTGGGGCGCATCGACCAGCACAAGGTGCGCACCGGCAAGTTGGAAGACGAAGATTGGCCGCGGCTCACCTCGGCGGTGGGTATCCTCGCCGAGGCGCCGCTGTTCATCGACGACACCCCGGCGCTGTCGCCCAACGAACTGCGCGCCCGCGCCCGGCGCCTGAGCCGCGAGCATGGCCTGGGGCTCATCGTGATCGACTATTTGCAGTTAATGCAGGTACACGGCAGCACCGAAAACCGCACCAACGAAATCTCCGAGATATCCCGCTCGCTGAAGGCCCTGGCCAAGGAACTGGAAGTGCCGGTGATCGCCCTCTCGCAGCTCAACCGCGGCCTGGAACAGCGCCCCAACAAGCGCCCGGTGATGTCGGATCTGCGCGAGTCCGGCGCCATCGAGCAGGACGCCGACGTGATCACCTTCATCTACCGCGATGAGGTCTACAACGAGGACAGCCCGGACAAGGGCACCGCGGAGATTATCATCGGCAAGCAGCGTAACGGCCCCATCGGCACCACGCGGCTGACCTTCCTCGGCCAGTTCACCCGCTTCGAAAACTTCATCCACGACATCTATTCCGATGACGAGGGTTACGCGCACTCGGGCCCGGACGCATGAGCCGGGCGGCGCGCGCCGTCATTGATTGCGATGCCCTGCGGCACAACCTGCAACGGGCCGCCGCGGTCAACCCCCATGCCAGACAGTATCCGGTGATCAAGGCCGACGCCTATGGTCATGGCCTGTTGCCCGTGGCCCAGGCGCTGGCGGAACAGGCGGACGGCTTTGCCGTGGCCAGCATCGATGAGGCCCTGTTGCTGCGCGAGGCCGGTGTGGAAAATCCCATCCTCTTGCTGGAAGGCTTCTTTCATGCCGATGAACTGGCCGATATCCAACAATTCTCGTTAGACATCGTGGTGCATCATGTTGGGCAACTGCAGGCGCTGGAGGACTTGTCCCGGCAGCAGGATATTTCCAAGGCCATCACTGTCTGGCTCAAGGTGGACACCGGCATGCATCGCCTGGGCTTTGCTGTGGACGAGGCCGCCAGCGCCTGGCAGCGGCTCACCCGATGCAGCGCCGTCGCCCAGCCGCCGAGGCTGATGACCCACCTGGCCTGCGCCGACGATTTGCACAACCCGGCCAGCCAGCGCCAGATCGAGCTGTTCAACAGCGTGTTACCTCAGGCACACACCGAACGCAGCATCGCCAATTCGGCGGGCATTCTCGGCTGGCTGGCCAGTCATGCGGACATGGACCGTCCCGGCATCATGCTCTACGGTGTGTCGCCCTTTCTGGGCGAGACCGGTGAGCAGCGTCGCCTGCGCCCGGTAATGACCCTGCGCAGCGAACTCATTGCGATCAAGCACTGCGCACGGGGCAATGCCGTGGGCTATGGAGGCACCTGGGTCTGTCCCGAGGCCATGCCGGTGGGCGTGGTGGCCATGGGCTACGGTGACGGTTATCCGCGCCATGCGCCCACTGGTACGCCGGTGCTGGTCAACGGTGTCGAGACGCCACTTATCGGCCGGGTGTCCATGGACATGCTTTGCGTGGATCTGCGCGGCCAGCCCGAGGCAAAGGTCGGTGATGAGGTCGTATTATGGGGTGAGGGGCTACCCGCGGAAACCGTGGCGCGTGCAGCCGATACTATCGCCTATGAACTGTTTTGCAATGTTGCTGCACGGGTGCCGCGGGAGTATGTGAAAGAAAGTATCGAGTAACGAGGGGCGAGTATCGAGTATGTGGTTTTTCCTCGCTCCTAGAAACTCGATACTCGTTACTCAATAACGGAAAATAGATAACATGGCCAAAACCAAAATCGCC
>DRKQ01000090.1 GCA_011051685.1 Gammaproteobacteria bacterium | reverse complement strand
GCCAAAAATGTTTCACACCCGATAACGCCAACCGGGGTGATGACATTGGATGAATACCTGAAACAGCATGAAGGCGAGGGAGCAGGATGAGTGCCCCATCAGCCATCGCAGCGGTAACTTCAACGTTACGTAACCTGTTGACAAATGCAGCGCTTGAAGATCCCGAGCTGCTGGACACCACTGTCACCACTCAGCCGCCGGGAATGGCCCGCAACGGCAACGATGCCAATCAGCTCAATCTTTTTTTATACAGTACCTCCATCGATACCGCATTCAGCAATTCGCCGATGCCCGGTCTGACCAAAAATGGTGAGAGTGGGGTACCGCCGCTGGCCTTGGTGCTCAAATACCTGATCACCGCTTATGGCCGCAATAATAATGATGTTAACGGACATCGGCTCATGGGTCGCTCAATGAGCACCCTCCATGACCACCCCTTACTTGGAAAGGCGGAAATTCAGGCGGCGTTGCCAGACTCAGACCTTCATAACCAGATCGAACGGGTGCGAATTACTCACAATGTCTTATCTGTGGACGACATGTCCAAGCTCTGGACCAGCTTCCAATCCGAGTATCGCCTTTCCACCGCTTATGAAGTATCAGTGGTGCTGATCGAAAGTACGCGCCCTGCGAAAACACCTTTACCAGTGCTTAGGCGTGGCGAGAGTGATCAGGGCATTACCGTACAGGCGGATCTGATCCCACCCTTTCCGGCAATTGCCACAATTGTACCGCCTAACCACCAGCCAAGCTCCTTGCTGGGAGACACCCTCATACTGAACGGCCATCATCTGCACGGCGATACGGTCACCGTGCGTTTTAGCCATCCCCGGCTAGTAGACCCGATTGACATAACAGCATTGGCTGGTGGCACAGACAAGCAAATAAGCGTGCAAATCCCCAACAATCCCTCTGAGTGGGTGGTCGGGTTTTATACCGTTGAGGTCATTATCCAAAACGCAGGCGAGCAAGACAGAACCACGAATGTTCTTCCTCTCCCCCTTGCCCCCAGGATAATCGGTATCATTCCTCCCAACCCGATCGTGCGCGATGTATCGGGTAGAGCAACTTTAACGCTCACCTCCAGCCCACAAGTACGGCCCGGTCAGCGTGCGACGCTATTGTTAGGTGACCGCGAAGTAATAGCGGAAGATCACCCTACTCAAACTGATACATTGATCTTTACTGTCGATGATGCCCCCGTAGGCCGTCACCATATACGCCTGCGCATCGATGGCATCGACAGCCTGCTGATAGACCGAAGCGTGACACCGCCCGCCTTTGACAGCGCCATGGAGGTCATCATCACATGAGCGAACAGTCGGATTGGATGGCAATCAATGAACAGCATCTGGCGGCGACAATAAAGTGGCTGCGCCTCAAGCTGCAACAACAAGCGGAAAATGAACCCTCGAAACATAGCAACGCGATCGAGCTGGCGGCACAGGCGATCATCAACACGGAAGAAAATAAGCCGCCACCTGCGATGACCATTCTGGCGCAACGGCTGGGTCTTTCACGCTTCGAGCAACAGCTGCTGGCACTCTGCGCCGCCATGGAACTGGACACGCGTATCGCCATGCTTTGCGCCCAGGCACAGGATGATATGGCAAAACCCTACCCCAGCTTCGCACTGGCATTCTCCCTGTTCGACGGCCCCGACTGGGCCGCCCTGTCGCCCCATGCCCCCCTGCGTCGTTGGCGACTGATAGAAATCAACCAGCCCGGGGCACAACCGCTGACCCGTGCCGCATTGGGGATCGACGAGCGCATCCTCAACTACCTTAAGGGCCTCAACTATCTTGATGACCGCTTGACTCCACTCTTCGACCCCCTGGTGGTGCAATCCAGCGAAGAGGCCCTGCCCCCATCCCAGCAGCAGCTGGTCGACAACATCCTCGAACACATGGCCCTATCGAATGGCCAGAGGCAGGCCCCCGTTATCGAGCTGCTAGGACATGACACCATCAGCAAACGCCTGATCGCCGAACGGGTGGCATCCGCATCGGGCCTGAATCTGCACGCCATGGAACTCGAGAGCCTGCCTGCCCAGACGGGTGACTTCGAAACCTTCACCCGCCTCTGGCAGCGCGAATCCCTGCTGATGCCATTGGCCCTGTATATCGATGTCAACCACGCCAGCGATAGCGAAAAGATTCGCCTCAAGCGCTTCACCGAACGCAGCAACAGCGTGTTATTCATCGATCGGCAAGATACGCAAACTGAAACCATTGGCCATCAATTTTCCACAGAGGTCAATAAGCCTACTCCTGAAGAACAAGAACAACTATGGACAGAGGCATTGCAGGACCAGGCAGGCAGCCTCCCACAGCAACTGGCCGAACAGTTCTCCTTCAGCCAAAACGAGATCCAGCGCTTGGCCGCAGCTGGCCTTAAAAAAACCGCCAAGGCCGATGAGCCGTTGCCGAAACTTCTCTGGCAGGCGTGCCGCATCGCCGCCCGTGCCGGCATGGAGAAACTGGCACGGAGAATAGACATCAAGGCTGACTGGGAGCTGCTGGTTCTGCCGGCAGAACAAAAGAGCCTGCTTCAACAAATTACCGACCAGGTCGCCCAGCGCAACCGGGTCTACGAAGAATGGGGTTTTCGTCAAATGATGAACCGCGGCCTTGGCATTAACGCCCTGTTCGCCGGCGAAAGCGGCACCGGGAAAACCATGGCGGCGGAAGTCATTGCCAACGCGCTGAACCTGGACCTCTACCGTATCGATCTGTCGGCGGTAGTGAGCAAATACATCGGGGAAACAGAAAAAAATCTCCGCAAGCTCTTTGACACCGCGGAGGACAGCGGCGCAATTTTATTCTTCGACGAAGCCGACGCCCTGTTTGGCAAACGCAGCGACGTCAAGGACAGTCACGACCGCTACGCCAACATCGAAATCAACTATCTGTTGCAAAGAATGGAAAACTATCGGGGACTGGCGATCCTTGCCACCAACATAAAGAGCGCCCTGGACAAGGCCTTCGTCCGTCGCCTGCGTTTTATTATCGACTTCCCCTTCCCCGGTATCGAAGAACGCGAGCAGATCTGGCGCAAGGTATTTACCGCCAACACACCGATTGATGACAGCGTCGACTTCAGCCGCCTGGCCCGATTCAACCTCACTGGCGGAAATATTCATAACGTTGCATTGAACGCCGCGTTTCTTGCGGCACAAGAGGGTGGCGTGGTTACGATGCCATTGCTGTTAAATGCGGCTCGCACCGAATTCAGAAAACTGGATCGTCCTGCAAAGGAGTCTGATTTTCTGTGGCAAGAGAAAGCGAAGGCAGCAGTATGAATATCAATCTGAATATTGATCATTTGCTATTGGAAGGGATTTCAATAAATCCTCACCAACGGGCTGAACTGAAGGCAACCGTGGAATCAGCGTTAAGCCGTTACTTATCGTCCCAGGGTACAGACCCCTGCCTTCTGTCCGATGTCTCACGAAGCACGGTGCGAGGCGGAACCATTGACATTAAGGAAAGCAGCAACCCATCAGTTATTGGCCAGCAAATCGCTGAAGTGATTTATAAAGGCATTAAAGGATGAGCAAGGAACTAGCCGCATCATCACAACAATCATTCAGGACTAACCAGAAAACTGGAATCCTGC
>DRKQ01000089.1 GCA_011051685.1 Gammaproteobacteria bacterium | reverse complement strand
TTCGACGTCTACGCCAGCGGTCCGCCCGCCATGGTGCACGCCGGGTTTGATGCCTTCAAGCAGCACGGGCTGACGGAAGATAGATACTTTTCGGATGCGTTTGAGTTTCAGGCGCCGAAAGCGAAGTAGGTTTTAGGATTACGTCAAAAACCGGAATTTCTATTTTCCGTCACTCCGGCCACGGCCTTCGCCGGGAAAGGCTGCAACCGGAATCCAGTGGTTAAACGAATGACTGGATGCCAGATCAAATCCGGCATGACGGTGTAAAACTGATTCAGTAAGTTGAGTCAATAGGGTGGGCGCGTCTTTTGTGCCCTCGGGCAGTCTTGTATCAGATGACTCATGGAATGCATGCGGAACTGAAACAATGGCATCACCAGTTTCAATCGAACAGTAGCAAGAAACAGCGAGTACTATCGACATTTTTTATTGGCTGCCAGAGTCTAAAAGAGAAACATTCCAGGCCGTGGAGACGGCAATATAAAAAAGCGCTTTCACAGGTGAGAACGAATACAAGGGTGCAGTGTTATGCGTAATTTTTGTGGAGAGCCATCAGTCCCTAACCCCTTTTGGCCAACACCTTCCTCCAGGCCCTGTTCAAACTCTACAAGCAACAAAAATCGCCCATGAAGAAGCCCTAAACCTCACCGGTTCGTCCAACGAACTGCGCCTGATGGTCAAGCTGTGCAACAAGGCCACCGTAAAAAAGATGAACAGCGCCCTGAGTAGCGTCACCCTCATAAGTGCGGGTGATAAATATTTTTTAGCTCTGCATATCAAACCAGTATGGATTGTTCTCCCCATAGTTTTTTTTGATTTGCCCTCGATGTACCAATGCGCGCACATTTTCCTCTACAAATGCCGTTAGTGATCTACACTGAGGTGAGAATCGCTAATAGTAGCGTGGCTGTGCTGCGCTTGTTCGCACTCGAAAACAATGTGGAGTCCCAATCATGCAGCTCTCCAGTATCCTCGTCTATACCGTCCCCGACAACGTGTCGGCCCTGCAAGCGCAAATAAGCGCCATCCCCTATCTGGAAGTGCATTACCAATGCCACGACAGCGGTCGTCTGGTAGTCATTCAGGAAGCAGATAATGAGGAGGCCGCTATGGCGGGCCTGCAAGGCATCAAGGGCCTGCCCAAGGTAATGGCGGCGGAGATGGTGTATCACTATGTGGACGAGGGCAGCACCCTGCCGGCCACCACAATAACGGGGGAGACGGCGAAATGGGTATAACACGACGAGAATTTATCAAGGCCAGCATGGCCACGGCCACTGCAGCCGCCATGGGCCTGCCAGTCACCCAAGCGGCAATGGCCGCCACCCGGAAAATGGAGAACCACTGGCGCTGGGACCGCGGCGTGTGCCGCTTCTGTGGCGTGGGCTGCGGTATCCAGATCGCCACCAAGGATGGCAAGATCGTCGCCACCAAGGCTGACCCTGATGCGCCGGTGAATCGCGGCATCAACTGCATCAAGGGTTATTTCAACGGCAAGATCCTCTACGGCAAGGACCGCCTCACCCAACCTCTGCTGCGCATGAAAAATGGCAAGTTTGATAAACAGGGTGACTTCGTGGAGGTGAGCTGGGAACGCGCCTTCGACGAGATGGAAAAACACTTCCGCAAGGCCTACGACGAACTGGGCCCCACCGGCGTGGGTATCTTTGGCTCGGGCCAGTACACCATCCAGGAAGGCTACGCCGCCATGAAACTCATGAAGGCCGGCTTTCGCAGCAACAACATCGATCCCAATGCGCGCCACTGCATGGCCTCGGCGGTGGCCGGTTTCATCCAGACCTTCGGCATCGACGAACCCGCCGGCAATTACGATGACATCGAACACACCGACACCGCAATCCTCTGGGGGGCCAACATGGCGGAGATGCACCCCATCCTCTGGACACGCATCGTCGACCGGCGCAGCAAACACAAGAACATGCGCATCGTGAATCTCAGCACCTATTCCAACATGTCCTCGGACATGGCTGACCTGGAAATCATCTTCAAACCCAGCACGGATCTGGCCATTCAGAATTACATCGCCCGCGAGATCATCAAACGCGACGCGGTGAACTGGGACTTCGTGAAAAAACACTGCGTCTTCGCCACCGGCCCCTACGACATCGGCTACGGCATGCGCAACACCAGCGACTTTGCCTTCAGCAAGGAAAAAGACACCCAGGCCAATCAGCGCGTGCATGTTCTCGACAAGTACGAGGCCATCGGCCAACGCCGCAAGCCGGGCACCAAGGTCCCGCAGGAGGCGCAGGCAAAACCGGGCAAGCACTGGCTCATACAGTTCGAGGAATTCAAAAGGGGCGTGGAGCCCTATACCCTGGATTTTGTGGCCGAGCTGGCCAAGGGCGATGCCGATGAACCGTTGGATCAGTTCAAGCAAAAACTCCAGCAATTGGCCGATCTCTACGTGGACGCACAGCGTAAAGTCGTCTCTTTCTGGACCATGGGCTTCAACCAGCACCAGCGCGGTACCTGGGTCAACGAGCAGGCCTACATGAATCACCTGCTGCTGGGCAAACAGGCCATGCCCGGCAACGGCGCGTTTTCACTCACCGGTCAGCCCTCTGCCTGCGGCACCGCGCGCGAGGTGGGCACCTTTTCACATCGTCTGCCCGCCGACCTGGTGGTATTCAATCCCGAGCATCGCCAACGTGCTGAAGATATCTGGCATTTGCCCAAAAACACCCTCAACCCCAAGGTGGGTTCACACATCACCAAGATCATGCGCGACCTGGAAGATGGCAGCATCAAGTGGGCCTGGGTACAGGTCAATAATCCTTTCCAGGGTACAGCCAACGCCAACCACTGGATCAAGGCGGCGCGCAAGATGGACAACTTCATCGTCACCTCCGACGGCTATCCCAGCATCTCCGCCAAGGTCTCCGACCTGATCCTGCCCTCGGCGATGATCTTCGAGAAATGGGGCGCCTATGGCAATGCCGAACGGCGCACCCAGCACTGGCGTGAACAGGTGCCACCGCCTGGCAATGCCCGTTCCGATGTGTGGCAGATCCTGGAATTTGCCAAACGTTTTAAAGTTAAGGATGTGTGGGGCGAGAAAAAGATCCCAGGTCTCAAGGCAGACGGCTTTCGCGATGGCGAACTGCCCGATGTGCTCAACGAGGCACGCATCTTGGGCTACTCGGCCGATGACACGCTCTATGATGTGCTATTCGCTCACCCACGCAACAAGAAATTCGTCTGGCCTGACCCCATCGCCAACGGCCACGACAATCATACTGTGGATCTACTGGGTGACGGCTGGTTTGTGGAAAAGGCCCTGTTCGAGGAATACGCCCGCTTCGGTCGCGGCCATGGTCACGACCTCGCCGATTATAATCAGTATTTTGCCAAGAATGTCCGCGGCCTCAAGTGGCCGGTGGTCAATGGCGTGGAAACCCAGTGGCGCTTCAACGGTAAGTACGATCCCTACGTCAGCAAGGGCAAGGACATCGAGTTTTACGGCCCGGCCCTGAAAAATCTGCCCAGTGGCGATCTGGACAAGATCACCGACACAACCAAGACCAGCCTCAAGGGCAAGGCGAAGATCTTCTTCCGCCCCTACGCCGCACCGGTGGAACAACCTAACAAGGATTACGATATGTGGTTATGCACGGGCCGCGTACTGGAACACTGGCACAGCGGCACCAT
>DRKQ01000088.1 GCA_011051685.1 Gammaproteobacteria bacterium | reverse complement strand
CCGGTGCCGTTACGGCCCACCAGACAGACCCGTTCACCAGGATCGATCTGGAATTCGACATTATCCAGCAGTGGCCAGTGGCCGAAGGCCAGCGATACCTTTTCAAAACGAATCAACGACATAGGGGAAAACCAGAAAAATGGAAAGCGTGCGGAAGCGGGGGTTCAGCCACCCTGCCGCATGGATTGGGCGGAGGCAATGATGCCGTCCAGATCATCATTGGACAAAGCAAGCATTTCCGCCAGCGCCTCTCGCGAGGCGGGCAGGGTTTCGATGATATCCCCACCCGGCAGAGCCGTTTCCGGCAGCAGATGATGCGCCAGGATCAAGATACCCCACTCCTGTGTCTCGGCGCCCGTCAGGCCTGGCGGATGATAGTGCAGGCTGCTCAACACCTCCTGATACGAAACCGGCAAACGGAAGGCGCGGCACACACGCTCGGCGAGATCATCATGACAAAGTCCGTAGGTTTCCACCTCCAGCACGTCCAGCGGCAGGGATTCCGCCACCGAACGAGCACATATAGACTGATAGGAGTCGGCAAAGTTCGTCGCCAACACGATCATGCCCACGTCATGAATCAGCCCCAGCAAGGCCATGTCATCCATCTTGGCGCGGCAGCAGCGCTGTGCAATCAAGCGGCACAGAGTGGCAATGGACACCAGGTGGTTGAGGATCTCCTTCGCCACCGGGCTGTCCACCGGCAACGCGCTGTTGAGGGTCGACATGACAATGGCGCTGCGGACATTCTTCAAGCCCAGCAGGCGCACCGCCGCTGGTACGTTGGTCACCTCGCCGGCACGCCGAAACAAGGGAGAATTGGCATAACGCAATAATTCACCGGCCTGAACCGGATCGTTCATCAAGGCCTGTTCAAGAGCGCTGAAATCGGGATCGGTTTCGGCCAGCATCTCCAGAACCCGGGCGGCCTGGGCTGATGCCTGGGGGATCTCCAACTCATCGACGACAACCACTTGCTGTGACACGGCAACTCCCTATAAAACGGTCCCTATAAACGGGTCGATGAAAAAAGAGGGCTTCGCCGGCCATTTCGACCGACAGGCGGGCACTCCTCGCATAAACGCCAAGGCCCTGTAAACTCGGCCCATCCAGCGCAACATGATAGGCCAATTCCACGGTCTCGTTGAAGGCCAAACATTGCCGCCAGATCATATCTGGCGGGCACGCGCGCCAAAACCAAATCAGGAACATGGAAATGCCCCTCTTTCTGACGAGGAGCAGACTCAGGAAACGGGGGATGTTACAGAAAACGGCGGAATAAAGGACGAGAGCCAGAAGAAAGTGGCAAAATAAAAGTAATTAGCCCTGAGCTTGTCAGGGCTAATTACCCCCCCTCCCTCTATGCGATACGATCATACCGCAGAGACCAGTCAGGTCAAATTATAATTCATGAAGAAGAACAGGCCATTAATCGAGAATATAAAAATTGACTGTAACTATAAGGTATTACGATCGGCACACCACCTGGGAATACAAATCATTGCCTGCAAAATAGCTTGATATACCGCCGAAGCGACCTGAAATCATGAAATAAATGGCCGGTTATTCACGATTCAGGAAATAAAGTGGATCTCTTGTTCATAATTTTCGATTAACACCTCAATATCCTGCGGCAGAATTCCAGCACAGTGAACGAACCGAACATTCTTGGTGTTTTTTGTACGGTTTGCCTTGACATTCATTGATGACCGCGCACAATCAGGAAAGGCTCGCGACATAGACAGAGCAGGGGGAACCGTTGGAATCCGGGTTTACCAGCCAGCAGGCCATGTCCATTAGCGGACTCTCCAGGCGCCAATTGACCTATTGGCGCAATACCGGGCTTGTGGTTCCCTCGCAACGCACCGATGGTGGCCACTGGCGCTACACCTTCCTCGACCTGCTGGCGCTGAAGACCGCCAAGAAGCTGATCGAGGCAGGCGTCTCGGTGCAGAAGATCCGTAAAAGCATCGCCTCGCTCCTCAACTTTCTTCCCACCTGCACTGCACCACTGCGGGAACTTTCACTGGTCACGACCGGCGACATCATTCTGGTGCTCCACGGGGATACGGCCTTTGAGGCATTGACGGGCCAGGAATGGATTTTACCGGTGGCCGAACTGGAATTGGAGATCGCCCGCCTGCACCACCCGGGCAAACCGCAGCAGGTCGAATTGTTTCCCGATCAGGAAACCCGGGATAACAAATCCACCACGGAGACAAACTCAAAAGTAGCCGCACGATCATTGGTTTAATCTGGCGAGACAGGGACTGCATCGCGAACCAAGCCCAGGCAGGGCGGAATACAGGCTCGGGAACAGCATGCACATCATTGCCATCGTCAATCAGAAAGGCGGCTGTGGAAAAACCACCACGGCCATCAACCTCGCCGCCAGTCTGGGGCGCAAGGGGCATCGTACCCTGCTGGTTGATGCCGATCCGCAAGGCCATGCCTCCCTCGGCCTGGGCGGCCGACGGCAGGATGAGCCGGGGCTGTATGAAATTTTTGCCCTGGACTTCCCCCTTGTGGACACCATCATCCCGCATATCGCGCAAGGACTGGATATCATCCCCGCAACGATCTCCCTGGCGGCCGTGGATTATGTGCTGGCCAATATGCCGCAGCGCGAGCGGCAGCTGAGCAACTATCTGCACTCAGTGGCCTCTATTTATGACTATGTGATCATCGATTGCCCGCCATCACTGGGGCTGCTTTCCATCAATGCGATTCGTGCCGCACAACGGGTCGTGGTACCGGTCGACATGAGCCTGTTCGCCATTGATGGTATCGAGCGGCTCAGTGAGACCGTCGATCTGGTGGCAAAAAAATATGACCTCGATATTGAGCTGAACATACTGCCGACACTGGTCGACAGGCGTACCCGCCTGGGCCGCAAGTTTCTGTTAGGTATTTGGGAGCGCTATCAGGACAAGGTGCTTCCCGTGATGATTCACCATACCGTGCGCTTGAAGGAGTCTGTCTGTGCCGGGCAGTCCATCGTCGACTTTGCGCCAAACTCCCCCGCCGCCGGTGATTTCAACGATCTTGCCGATGAACTCATCATGCGCAACCACACCGCCCTGGATGCCACACAAGCCAATATCTCCTGGCTGCTCTCACATATCGAGCCAGTGGAAAGCAGACCCGCGAATGTCATCCCACTGCATAAAGAGCGCCCGGAAACGGCAAACAGCAATCTGCAAAAAGTCGTGCTCAGTTTTCAGAATCATCAGCAGCACAACATCCAGATTGCCGGGGAATTCAACGAGTGGATTGCAGACAAGGATGTCCGGACCATCACGGAAAACAACATCACACACAAGGTGTTTTATGTGGAACCCGGGGATTACCAGTATCGTTTAATCGTGGATGGCAAATGGCGCAATGACCCCACCAATCCACGCCAGGCACTCAGCGCGCTGGGAATCCACAATTCCCTGCTGCACGTCACGGCCAACGATACCTTCAACCAGTCCATCGGCAATCACTGATCACACCCTACCTGAACAGCAGAGAACATAACGACTAGCCATGCAACACGCTGCACCTGACGATGTATTTTCCGCCCTCACCTCCCGCCACCGACTGGTGGATATCAGCCACCATTTTTTGAGTGAAAAGGGAGAACGTGCGGTCCCCTGGCGGAAGACCCGCCTTATCCCCCTGCTGCTTGTCTGTCGCGAAGACGATTTCGTCGCCTATCTGCTGGAAAGGGCATTACGCCAACACCATCACAGTTGCAGCGTGCTGAATATAGAGAATCAACCCGGCCCGGTTTCGATACCAACCTCAGCATCGGCACCCTTGCCAAGTGAAAAAGAAAACGCACCGGAAATCTGCCTGCTGCCGCTGACGTCCCCTGGTTCGACGTTGGCTATCCCGCACAACAAACTGCTCATGGCGGTACCGACGTCACTGCCGGGGGTACGCCTGGCCTATCATCATCTGGCCCAGCTGGCGGAGCAGCAAAGCCACCTCACGGTAAATATCATCATGCTCGACGCCCGCAGCGAGAAACAAGGCGAGCGTTATTTTT
>DRKQ01000087.1 GCA_011051685.1 Gammaproteobacteria bacterium | reverse complement strand
TCTTCTGCGCCAGCTCACCCACGGTAATGGTCTCGGGGATGCTTACGTCACGCACCACCGGCGCGACGGGCATTTCGAAACCATGTTCGCCGCTGCTGCTGGACACCGCGCTGCGCCCGGCGCGGCGGGGTTTTTTCTTGCGCCGGCCGGACTTGCTCGCATCCACGTGCAATTCCTTGCGGCCGTACTTGGTCTCTTTCTCAGCCTTGCCGTGCTTGTCGCCACGCTTGCCGCGTTTTTCACTCTTCTCCGCAGGCGGAGGCACCGGTGGTGCGGCCGCGGCAGCGGCGGCCTGTTTCAGGGCTTCCTCTTCCTCGCGCTTGCGGGCCTCGGCCTCTGCCTTGCGCGCCTCTTCTTCGCGGGCCTTGGCTTCACTGGCATCGGCACGGCGCTGGCGTTCCAGCTCGGCGGCTCGTTCCGCCTCTTCCCGTTCCCGGGCAATCTTGTCGGTCTCGGCCTTGAGCTTTTCGGCCTCTTCGGAAACCACTTCGCTACGTTTCATGTAAGTGCGTTTCTTGCGCACTTCCACGTTGACCGTTTTGCCACGGGTGGCGCCACGCCCCGAGCCGGCCGGCTGCTTCAATTCAGCAACGGTCTTGCGGCGCAGGGTGATCTTTTTCGGCTCAGCAGCCTTGACCTCCCCGCCCCCGTGGGTATCACGCAGGAAGTTCAGCAGCTTCATCTTTTCTTCGTCGCTGACAGTTTGATCGCCGCTTTCAAACGACATGCCGGCCTTGTCCAGTTGTCCCAGCAGACGTTCCACCGAGACACTCAAGACTTCAGCTAGTTGTTTTACACTTACGCCTGACATAAATCCCCCAAATCACTCAACCCTGTTGTTCGCCCGCTGCCGCATCTTCAGCAAACCAGGGAGCCCGCGCGGTCATAATCAATTGTGCCGCCCGTTCTTCGTCCATATCTTCGATGTCCATCAATTCGTCCACAGACTGTTCCGCCAGGTCTTCCATGGTAATCACGTCACGACTGGCCAACACGTAGGCCAGGTGCTGATCCATGCCTTCCATGTTCAACAGGTCTTCCGCCGGCTGCTTCTCTTCCAGCGCCTCTTCCTGCAGCAGGGCCTTGGTGAGCAGCACGTCCTTGGAACGGTTGCGCAGCTCGTTCACCGTCTCTTCATCGAATTCCTCGATGGCGAGCATCTCTTCCAGCGGCACGTAGGCGATTTCCTCGATGGTGGTAAAGCCTTCCTGCACCAGGATGCTGGCGAACTCCTCGTCCACGTCCAGTTGGGTCATGAACAGTTGCATGGCGGCCTTGCTTTCTTCCTCGCCCTTCTCCGCCAGTTGCTCGTCGGACATCACGTTGATGGTCCAGCCGGTGAGCTCGCTGGCCAGGCGCACATTCTGCCCGCCACGGCCGATGGCCTGGGAGAGTTGTTCCTCTTCCACGGCGATGTCCATGCTGTGGTTTTCCTCGTCCATGACGATGGACACCACCTCCGCCGGCGACATGGCGTTGATCACGAACTGCGCCGGGTTCTCATCCCAAAGGATAATATCCACCCGCTCGTCGGCAAGTTCGTTGGACACGGCGCGCACCCGCGAGCCACGCATGCCCACGCAGGCGCCCACCGGGTCGATGCGCGGGTCGTTGGACTTTACGGCGATCTTCGCCCGGGAACCGGGATCGCGGGCCGCGGCGAGGATCTCGATCAGCCCCTCGCCCACCTCGGGGATTTCCAGCTTGAACAATTCGATGAGCAGTTCCGGCGCCGTGCGGCTGACGAACAGCTGCGGGCCACGGGGCTCGGGGCGCACGTCCTTTAGATAACCGCGCAGGCGGTCGCCGGGGCGCACGGCCTCGCGGGGGATCATTTCCTCCCGCGGCACCATGGCCTCCACGTTCTCGCCCAGGTCGAGGATCACGTTGCCCTTGTCCAGGCGCTTGACCACGCCCATCACCAGCTCGCCGATGCGGTCCTTGTAGGCCTCCACGATGTGCGCGCGCTCGGCGTCGCGCACCTTTTGCACGATGACCTGCTTCGCGGCCTGCGCGGCGATGCGACCGAACTCGGCGGACTCCATGGGTTCCTCGATGAACTCGCCCACCTTGATGTTCGGATCTTTCTTCAGCGCATAGGTCAGCTTGATCTGGGTCTCCGGATCCTCAAAGTCTTCCGAGTCGTCCTCCAGCACTTCCCACACACGGTAGGTCTTGTAGTCTCCCGTCTCGCGATCGATATCCACGCGCACGTTGATGTCCTTGCCGCTGAGCTTCTTGCTGGCCGTGGCCAGCGCCGCCTCAATGGCCTGGAAGATCGTTTCCTTGTCGAGACCCTTCTCGTTGGACACGGCATCCGCCACCATCAAAATTTCTTTGCTGTTCATCGTTCTATCCGCCTCATCACAGCCATGGCATTTCCGCCACGGCGATTAGATTTCATGCTTTCCTTTCTCGTACTTTTGCCTTTCAAAATTCGGCGATCAGGTTCGCCTTGTCGATGGCGTCCAGCGCCAGCACCAACTCGTTTTCACCGATATTGACGATCACCTTGTCATCTTCCACGCCTTCCAGCGTGCCCTTGAACTTGCGTTGCCCATCGATGGGGGTCACTAAACGCAGTTTGACCCTATGGCCAACAAAACGTGCAAAATGTTCCAGCGTGAACAGCGGCCGGTCGAGTCCCGGCGAGGAGATCTCCAACTGGTACTGCCCGGGGATCACATCCTCCACATCCAGCACACCGCTCAACTGGTGGCTGACACGCTGGCAATCGTTCACATCAACACCGCCTTCCTTGTCGATATACACGCGCAACAGACCGCCCTTGCCCTGGCGGCCGTATTCGATGCCCACCAGCTCGCAGTCCATGGACGCCACCACCGGGGCCACTACCGCCTGTATGTGTGCTGGTGCCTGGCGCACGCTCTCGCTCCAAAATTCTCTAATAATCCATTGCTTCGGAATCCTCAAATTCCAGAAACAAAAAATGGGCCCAAGGCCCACCGTCACACCCACCACTTGAATCACGCCAATTATAGCGTTTGACGGTCTGCAGACCAAACCAAGTCTAGTTCCGAAAAAAAGCGAAAAAAAAACCACGTTTACCCGTGGCCTTTGGATTCCAGTGGAATCGATCAACTTTCTTCCAGCAAACACGCTCGGATGTTGGTAGCGGGGACAGGATTTGAACCTGTGACCTTCAGCGGCTGCGCCGGATGAAAGCCGAGCCCGACCGTCGGGCCCCTATCACATCCACCAAATTCGGTTGGTAGCGGGGACAGGATTTGAACCTGTGACCTTCGGGTTATGAGCCCGACGAGCTACCGGACTGCTCCACCCCGCATCCGAGGCTGCGCATTGTACCCAAGTAGGCCAAAAATACAAGCCTGGACGCGAAGATAGTTGGTTTTTTAGTCCGCTGAACGGCCCTCCAGCACCACATAGGCGATGGCATACTCACGCTCGTCGGCGAGACTGAGGTGGCTGGCGATAACTTCCTGTTTCTTCAGCATTTCCTGGGCCCGAGCGGAAAACACCAGGGCCGGCTTGCCCAGCGCATCGTTGGCCACGCCGATATCCCGCAGGCTCAGGCCGTCACGAAAACCGGTGCCTAGGGCCTTGGCGGCGGCCTCCTTGGCGGCAAAGCGCTTGGCGAGGAACTGGGCCGGCTGGGTCGATTGTTGGAATACCGTCAGCTCGGCATCGGAAAGAATGCGTGCGGCGAAATGCTCTCCGTAACGCGCCAGGTTCTCGGCCATGCGGGCGATGCGCACGATGTCGGTGCCGATACCGAAGATCACGCGCGCTGTGCCTCGCGCATGAGCCGTTTCATCTCGCGCACCGCCGGCTGCAGGCCGCTGAACAGCGCGCGGGCAATGATGGCGTGGCCGATATTCAGCTCGCGAATGCCGGGAATGGCGGCGATATCCTGCACATTGTGATAATGCAGGCCGTGGCCGGCGTTGACCTGCAGGCCCACCTGCAGGCCGTGGGCCACCGCCGTGGCCACCCTGGCCAGCTCGCGTTCGCGCTGGGCGGGGGTGGCGGCATCGGCGTAATGGCCGGTGTGGATCTCGATCACCGGGGCCCCCACCGCGGCGGCGGCGTC